>CAYXKO010000408.1:0-2748 GCA_964465435.1 uncultured Saprospiraceae bacterium
TGGCTTTCGTCATGGGTCTGTTCACGATACAGGCACAGGACAAGGCCGTGGGTGATGTGACGCAATATAGTCTGGCTGAAAAGATCATGATCTCCTCCTATGCCTTGCTGCAGTACGTCAAACAGCTATTCCTGCCTGTAAATCTTTCTGCGCTCAATCCCTTTCCCTCAAATTCCGGATCCGGCTTCCCGCTCATTTTCAAAATTGCACCAATGTTGGTGGCACTCATCCTGGCTGGAGTTTGGTACAGTAAAAAGTATGGCCGCCTGGTTGTGTTCGGGTTCGGTTTTTTTTTCGTAAACGTAGCGCTGGTACTGCAGTTTGTGACGGTAGGCATGGCCGTACACTCCGACCGCTACAGCTATATACCCCACCTGGGTTTGCTGCTGGCCTTGTCCCTCGCGGTGGATCAATACCTCCTGCCCAAATTAAAATCAAGCAATGCAGGCCATGCTTTGTTGGCTGGACTTTTTGTTCCTGTGATCGCATTTTCACTGATGACGCGCGAGCGTACCCGGGTCTGGAAAAACAACAAGACCCTCTGGTCCGATGTCGCAGAGAAATATCCCGGATCCGCCGTAGCCTGCTACAACCTGGGCACCTACTACATGAAGGAGATCAAGGACGACGACTCCGCCCTGGACTGGTATCAGAAGGCCATCCAGAAAGATCCGGAGCATACACGTGCCCTGATCAACCTCGGCCTCATTAATGCAAGAAAAAAGAACAGGGATGTGGCGAAGGATTATTTTGCGCGTGCCGAAAAAAAAGAATCCGGATTCTATGAGTTGTACCTCAACCGGGGATACGCGCACAGCATGTTTGGCGAGTACGACGCGGCCCTTGCTGATTTTACAAAATACCTGGAACTGATCAAAACGGATGCGCAGATCTATTACGGCCGGGGATTGATTTATCAGATGAAAAAAATGAACGACCGCGCTTACGAAGATTTTTCCTCTGCGGTACGCTACGATCCCAATAACGGCAATTACTGGGCTGCGAAAGCCCAGTCGGCACAAACTCTGGGCAAGACCGAAGAGGCGCGCAGCGACCTGCAAAGAGCCATCAGGCTGGGAGGAAAACCGGATCCGGCCCTGATGAGGGAGTTGGGTCTGTGAGGATCGATGATTTTATGATTTGACATAAAACCAAAATCCCACCCTGCATCGCAGGGAAGCCAGGTAATGCAATTTGAATAAGATTTAAGACTATGCCACGGTCACGGCGGGATCCAGGTACACATCCTGAATCGCGTGCAACAGGGATACGCCCTCTCCGAAAGGCTTCTGGAATGCCTTCCTTCCGGAAATGAGACCCATGCCTCCGGCACGTTTGTTGATCACCGCAGTGGTCACGGCCTCCTGAAGGTCCGTAGCTCCCTTGGACTCGCCTCCGGAGTTGATCAGACCCGCGCGACCCATGTAGCAGTTGGCCACCTGGTAGCGGCAAAGGTCGATGGGATGATCCGTACTGAGCTCCGAGTACATTTTCGGATTGAGTTTTCCGTAGGAAGACCCACCCATGTTAAGTGCCTCGAATCCGCGATTCAGCGTTGGCAGTTTTTGCTTGATGATGTCCGCCTGTATGGTCACGCCCAGATGGTTGGCCTGACCGGTCAGGTCAGCGGCCGTATGATAGTCCTTGCCGTCTTTTTTGAAAGAGGAATTGCGCAGGTAACACCACAGGACAGTAACCATGCCAAGCTCGTGCGCGTATTCAAACGCCTCGGCGATCTCGACGATCTGTCGTCCGCTTTCATCGGAACCGAAATAAACGGTCGCGCCTACGGCTGCAGCTCCCATGTTCCAGGCATCCTTGATGTTGCCAAAAAGGATCTGATCGAATTTATTGGGATAGGTGAGCAGTTCGTTGTGGTTTACCTTGACGATAAAGGGGATCCTGTGCGCATATTTGCGGGACACGGCACCCAGGACGCCAAAGGTGGAGGCCACCGCATTGCAGCCGCCCTCGATGGCCAGTCTTACGATTTGCTCCGGGTCGAAATAAATGGGATTCGGTGAGAAAGAAGCGCCTGCGCTGTGCTCGATGCCCTGATCGACCGGCAGGATGGATACGTATCCGGAATCGGCCAGTCTTCCGTGGGAAAAAATCTGCTGAAGATTGCGAAGCACCTGATTGCTGCGGTTGGAGGAGACCCATACGCGCTCCACCGCATCAGGGCCCGGCAGATGCAGGCTCGACTTATCGATGGTCTTGCACTGATGGTCCAGATAATAGGAAGCCTGTTCTCCCAAAAGTTGCGCTGTTGTCATTTTGCTTATTTTAGAATTCGGAATGATCACTTTTTTCCTTCCATGACGACGACTCCGTCTGCCATGAACTTCATCTCCTCCATGGGCTGTGTGATGGCCTCAATTTCCTCCTTGGACTTTCCTTCGTCCTCGGCATAGTGCCTGAGTTCATCCACCGATGTGATCTCCTTGAATGCCTTGCCGCGCACGACCACCTTGCTGCCTGAAAGGTCCTTGGGCACGAAAAAGCCGTAATCCCTGAATTTAACAAAGATCCCGGTCGTATCTGCAGGATTCTCGCTCAGCATCATCCAGCAGCCTTTTGCCTGACATACGCTCGTGACATAACCGCTCACGGCACACATCATGGAGTCCTGGGTTTTGAGGGATTCCAGGGTGGCGGCCACGGTCAGGGCTCCATCTGTTTCGATGGTATCGCCATAAACGCCCAGTTCAAAAACTTTTCCGTCGTCCTGGGCTTGCTCCGCAGGAG
>CAYXKO010000409.1:0-2736 GCA_964465435.1 uncultured Saprospiraceae bacterium
GTAGAAGGTAGAAGGTAGAAGGTAGAAGGTAGAAGGTAGAAGGTCAAACCTGTCTTCTATCTTCTACCTTCTATCTTCTGTCTTCACCACTCCCCACCACTTTTTGCCCCCCATCCCGAGGTGCGTTACAATGAAATGATGAGCGCTGTGATAAACCGGTCTCTGTTACCCATCATGAGAAATTACAAATGTCTTCTTTGCACCAATTTCAGGAAGGACTCTACAAACCTGAGCTTGTCCGGCTGATCCCATCCAAATTTCTGGATCACGTTTTTAACCAGGTATTTGCGGGCTTCATCCATGCCGGCACATTGATTCAAATCATTTAAAACTTGTTCAAATATGTCCCGGTTCCCACCAAAGAGTTCGTTTTGTGCGAGAATCTTTTCATTCAGCCCCATGCCGGATCTTAGGTCCCGGATGGGCACCAACTCCAATTTCTCTGACAGGTCGGATATTTTCAGCACCTCAAACAAGTGGTCAAATTTTTTTGAGGACTCCTCCATTCCGGGGTCTTCCTTTCTTGTTTCATCAGACGAAGCTTGTGATTCGGATAAAACGCGCGGAGGAAGGTTTGTTTCGACATTTGCGGCAGGAGGCACGATGGGTGATGAAGGAGCCGGTCCTGAATCTGTGCCGGCCGGGGTCCCGGAACCGGAATCCTTGGCAAACGGATTCACATAATGCAGGTCGTCTGCGGTGGAAGGCAAATTTTGAATCAGGGCATGAATTCTTTTGAGATAATCCACCATGAGTTCCTTTTCGCTGATGCTAAGCGTCTCATGATCCGAATAAAGCTCCATCACCTGATCGAGTTTGTTCATTAACTTCCGAATAGCCTGAAAATCCATGGGCGTTGTTTTGTAAATCGAAGAACTGATAAACAGGCACAATATTGTACCGACGAGGAGCAAAGTTAGCACTTACCAAACGTCCAAGGTGTGATATTTTGATTTTTTATATATCAAAATTTCGGATATTTGGGCCGGTATGTTCCTGGAACCCGGATTCAGATCACAAAGGAGCGGATGGATCGAAGTCATCTGCGGCTCCATGTTCAGCGGCAAGACCGAGGAGCTGATCCGCAGATTGAAGCGGGCCAGGATTGCCAACCAGCGGGTGGAAATATTTAAACACTCCAACGATACCCGGTACGATGACCAGGAAGTGGTTTCCCACGACGAAAACGCAATTCTTTCCAAACCCATCGCCCATTCGTCCGAGATCCTCGAACTGGACCCTGAAATCCAGGTCGTCGGGATCGACGAGGCACAGTTTTTTGATCTCGAGTTGTCCAAGAATTGCCAGATCCTGGCAGAAAGGGGGATTCGGGTGATCGTAGCCGGCCTCGACATGGACTTCAAGGGAGAGCCATTTGGGCCCATACCGGATCTCCTGGCTGTTTCGGAATACATCACCAAAGTCCACGCCATTTGCCCTCATTGCGGCAATCTGGCCACCCACTCCTACCGGATCAGCTCAGAGCAATCCACCATCCTGCTGGGCGAAAAGGACAAATATGAGCCCAGATGCCGGACTTGCTACAAAATGGGCAACATGCTCATATTCAGGTAACTGAATATCCCATACTTGTTTGAATATAACCCCAAGCTGAAGTCCATTTTCCCGAGAACCCCGGATTTATGTTTCATGGCATAACTTTTGCTTTAAGAATTCTTAAGGAAAAAAGGAAACATGTACAAGCTACTTATTGCCCCCCTAGGGTTGCTATTTTTATTTACCTCCCAAATGGCCGCTCAGGTCCGCGGAGTCGTATTTAGGGATTATAATTTCAATGGAAAACGGGATTCAACCGCAGAGTTTTACGAACCAGGTGAGGCCCGGTTCAGGGTCAAATTAACCGATCGCTTTGGATCAACGACCCTGCTCAGGACAGATGCACAGGGATATTTTCGATTTGACCCCGGAGTTACCAGCCCATACCGGGTTGAATTCATCACAGAAAAACACATGGATTATCCGTCTCCGATTGTATCCGAAGGAGGTGGGTCTCCTGTACGATTCATAACTCAGGATTCCGCATTTATAAGCTTTGGCATTAACTATCCGGAGGATTATTGCAGGGATGCCGAGTTGCTATCACCGTGTTATGTCATCGGAGATCCCCTATCTGCGGGGTCGGAATTTAAGAATATGGAAGCCCTGGTGGCGTGGAGGAGTGAGAATGGGGGCACCAGCTTCAATCAGATCGTACCATCCATGCAGGGCGGATCAGCAGGGAATCTTACCAAACTGGCCATAGCGGAAGACATCGGTTCTTGCTGGGGCATCGCTTATCAGAGACACACCAATACTGTCATCACTGCCGCATCGCTGAAGCGACATGCCGGTATCGGCCCAAAAGGATATGGAGGTTTGTATTTTCTGGACGGATCGACCAGAAATGTACTTGGGTCCATTGATTTGAATACCATTGGCGTACCATCCGGATCATTTCCGGACAATGCAGTTAGAGGCCTTCCCAAAACTTTTCCTCCGGTATCAAAGGACTCCCTTGCATTCAGCTCCGTTGGCAAAATTGCCTATGGGGGCCTTGAACTGAGTGAGGACGGAAAAACTTTGTATGTAATCAGTCTGTATTCTAAAAAGCTTTATTCCATCTTTATAGACAATCCCTTCAGAATACCCGGCCCGGCCGATGTGGACAGTTTTCTGATCCCGGATCCGGGATGCAACCACGGGGAATTCAGGCCCTGGGCTTTGAGACAGAGAAGG
>CAYXKO010000410.1:0-2725 GCA_964465435.1 uncultured Saprospiraceae bacterium
CCATGCGCTAACGCGCTCCCTCCCTTATCGCACTGTCGTGCGATACCCTGCCAATAGCAGGGATCGGTCAGTCGTGCGCGACAAAAAGTGGGAAAGTTAATTTTTAAAATTTATTTTGGACAGATGTGGCTTTCGTTCCATTTTAACATCGCATTTTTCGCGGCAGGATGAACCTGTTCTTCTGCACGATTGAATCTAGTGCAAACTCAATTCATTGGGATGTTAGTTCATTCTACCAGGGATGCTCTGACCCGTCGAAGTTGAAAAATTTTCCGCTGTCTTCCGGGGTCAAGGGTTCCAATACGTTGACCAGGAGGTTGTGCACCGCCTGTTCTGCGGTAAAACGGGCTTTTTGTCCGCCCATATCGGTTTGGACCCAGCCCGGATTGACATTCACGCAGCTGATGTTTTCATTCCTGAGTTCAAGGGCCATGGATTTGTTCAGCACATTCAGCAGATTTTTACTGCCCACGTATCCGTAGTGTCCGCCGAAGTTCAAATTTAATACGGAGCCAAGCCAGCTTGAGATATTGATGACCCGCGGGTTTTCGCTTTTTTGCAGCAAGGGAAGAAAGTTTTTGACCACGATCAGGGGAGCCAGGCTGTTGATGTGTATCACTTCCAGCATCTCGCGGGCATCCAGATCCTTCAGGTAAAATGCCTTTGCCATCCTTGATTTATCGGTATAGTCTTTGGGATTGATGCCCGCATTGTTGACGATCAGGTCCAATCTGCCGAACCGTTCTTGCGCCCACCTTGCTGCGGATCTGATCTGGTTTTCGTCTGTCACATCCATAGGCATGGGAAAGACAGCCAGTCCTTCTTGTTGCAATACACCTGCAACTTCCTGTATTTTTTCACGGTCTCTTGCCGTGGCGATCACCTGGAATCCGGCTTTTGCCAGCTGACGGCACCATTCAAAGCCCAGACCCCTGGATGCCCCGGTCACCAGGGCGATCTTCATCTTTTCAAAAGTTTGAAGCCAATCTCTCTTCCCTGTCCCTGAAACATGGCGAGGTTGATCCAAAACCAGGCGAATTGCTCCATCAATTCAAACTTATCGTTGCCGCCGATGGGGTAGCAGGCAGCAAATCCCGCGTCCCTGGCCAGCTGGATGGCCGTCTCCCGGCCCCTTTCGCTGTCGCCTGCCACAAACAGGTCGAGCGACAGATCCCCGTACCGGGGGTTTTCCATGTTGTTGAATCCCGTCGTGTTGAAACATTTCACCACGTCCCTCGTATCTGTGTTTCCGAGGATGGCATCGGTGGTGTTTTTGTATCCCTGAGGCCCCCTTCCCATCACGATGTTCATGGCATCGATGATGATCTTGCCGGTGGTGTCTCCCAGGGACTTCGCAGTTTCCACTGCGGAGGTCGCCGGTGTGGAGATCAGGATCACATCAGACCTTTTAACGGCCTCCTCAATCGGATACGCCCGGGTGTTGGGGTTTTTGAGAAGTTCCTTTCCCTTGAATTGATCGAGGTCCCTCACGCCCAGATTGATCTCATGTCCTTTCTCTGCCCATTTTGTAGCCAGGGCTCCTCCCACATTGCCGGTACCAATAATCGCAATTTTCATATTTTATTTGTTTAACGGATGTAAATCGTAAATACTTCTTATTTCCATGAATTCCTCTTCCATCTTCAGCTTCAGGTCGATCAATTTGCCTGTTTTGACATCAAATACCCAACCATAGATTTTAGGATATCCGGTTTTGTACCAGGATCTTTGCACATGATCGATCTTGATGATGTTGATACATTGCTCGCGGACATTGAGTTCAACCAGTCTGTCGAATCTTTTCTGAGGATCTGAGATGGCATCCAGCTCGTGGCGATGGTACCGGTATACATCCCGGAGGGTTTGAAGCCAGCTGTTCAGTTGTCCCATGTCGCTGGGATTCAAGGCGGCTTTTACACCACCGCACTCGTAATGCCCGCACACGATGATGTATTTAACCTTGAGGTGTTCTACCGCGTATTGAACCACTGAATTTACGTTGCTGTCCGTCGAGATCACCTGATTGGCAATGTTCCGGTGTATGAACACCTCGCCGGGCTGGACACCCATCAGGTCTTCTGCAGTTACGCGGCTGTCCGAGCATCCAATGTACAGGAATTCCGGGTGTTGTCCTTTGGATAGATTATTGAAATAATCCGGATCTCCCGACAGTTTGTCTGCAATCCATTTTTCGTTGTTTTCAAATATTTTACTGAAGTCCATATAAAATGAGTTTAAACTGAATTTTAAATTGAGCGCAGTGATATTCAGCATCCTTTTGAAAGGACCGGGAGGCACTAAAGAGATGTGGATAAGTCAGTCTCCGGATTTATGTGCATGATGCAGAAGATCCAGCGCTTGAAGCTGCTAAAATAGAGTATCTGGTGCTATTATTCGCGAATTGATTCAAGACTTTCCAATTATGAGAATATGATCGTGTATGTTGATTTCAAAAAATGATGTTTTTTACTAAGTCTACCAAGCATCACAAAAGAAGATGAAGGTGAACAGATAGATATGTGTCCATTTCTTCATCAGAACAAAAAGCCGTTTTCGGGTAATTTTCTTTCGGGCAAGTCCGTTTCGCCCAGCATCTCCCTCAGGTCTCTTTCAATGGTGTTGCAAAGGGCAGTGAGCGGTACGTCCGTTATTTTATTCTCAAACGGATCTTCATTTACCTCTCCCACTTTGCCGATGATTGAAAATACAAAGGATATGATGACCG
>CAYXKO010000411.1:0-2714 GCA_964465435.1 uncultured Saprospiraceae bacterium
CATCAGGGCATTCGAATCTCAGTTTTACAAAGAGGGTTCCACTGAACCCGAGTCGCCAATCTCCGGCAAGGATTTCTTTGACGTTATTTTGTCCAGGGACAGGATCATGGGCAGATATATCGGCGTCCGGTTTGGCGAAGGATATCATTGTCACCGGCCACTGGGAACTTCGGATCTGATGCAGCTCAGTTAGAGATGCTGATCCCCCGGTTTTTGCGGTATTGCAGTCCAAGCCCGAATATAGTTCCGGTCTGTGGATGTACATCGACAGCAAGGTCCAGGTATAAGCTTTGCTTGTACAGGATGCCCAAACCCAGGGCATAGCTTCCGTTGCTCCGGGCTCCCAACCTCAGGCGAAAAGATTCTTTCAGGCTGTATTCAATACCTGCCGAACCCAGGGTGGCACGGGTGCCGGGTTTGCTCATTCCCAGGTACAGGTCCAGGCCGTTGGTAGCCTTGTATAAAATCCCGGCTCTGTAATCACTTTGAAATCGGACATCTTTTTGGATTTCAACAGGGATCGGGTTTCGGATCAGGATGCCGAGGCTTATGGACCGGTTGAGGGCGGTCTGAAGTCCTATCTCGGGGATGATGCCGCTTGCTGACCGGCTTTCGGGCAGTTGCCTGTGAAGCAGATGGATTCCGATTCCAATGGCACTGCGTCCTGCGATTCTCCTGCCAATAGCCACCCCCGCCATGGTCTCGTTCAGCTCTTTGGATCCCTCCCTGGAAAGCGTCAGGCCAATGGACTGTCTGTTGCTCAACGCAATAGAGCTATACAGGCTAAACATGTTCAGTTCGCTGATCCGGATATAGGGCTGTCCGGAGACACCGGCTGAAAAATTTTGATTAAAACCCAGATGGGCCGGATTTCCCAGAGCATTGGCCGCAACATTTAATACAACACCTGACTGCGCCATACCTGCAGCCCGTTGGTCTGTATTGTGCGTGATCAGGGAATATTGTCCCGTAAGGTCCGATATCCAAAATAAGGATGCCAGAAATAAAAAGGGCAAAATCGCGGCATAGCGTTTCATGCTGCCAAAATAATGAATTTGGCCGTAAGGGTTTTGACCGTGTGTTTGCGAGGTAAATCTTTTACTTTTGTGAATAAGATACACATTGTTATGAAAGAATCATTTGCCAATGAAATAGCCTCTGCATATACCTTCAAAGGTTCTTCAATTTTTCTGGGTTGCGGGATCCTGGAAGCGCAGGTGGTGCCTGAAGCCAGGGTCTCGTTGCCGCTGAGGATGTTCAACAGGCATGGATTGATTGCAGGCGCCACGGGTACCGGCAAAACCAAGACCTTGCAATTGATCGCAGAACAGCTTTCCCGAAATGGTGTGCCCTCTTTGCTTTTGGATATAAAAGGCGACCTGAGTGGCGTGGCCATGGCTGGTACTCCCAATCCCAAGATTCAGGAGCGTCATGCGAGCCTGGGCCAGGAATGGCTTGCCCAGGATAACTTTGTGGAATTGCTGACCATTTCCAATGAAGAGGGAGCCAGATTGCGGGCTACCGTCTCCGAATTTGGCCCGGTCCTCCTGTCAAAAATCCTGGGATTGAACGATACCCAGCAGGGAGTGGTTGCCTTGATATTTAAATATTGCGATGACCGTGCATTGCCATTGCTCGATCTGGAAGATTTCAAAAAAGTACTGCAATACGTATCCGGTGAGGGCAAAGAGGAGATCGTCCGTGAATTCGGATCCGTTTCTGCCACTTCGGTTGGAACCATTCTAAGGAAGGTCATTGAGTTGGAGCAACAGGGCGCAGCCATCTTTTTTGGCGAACGCAGTTTTGAGGTGGAGGATCTTTGCCGTGCGGACCGCAAGGGGAGAGGGGTGATCAGCATACTCAGGGCGGTGGATATCCAGGATAAGCCCAAGTTCTTCAGCACTTTTATGCTGCAGATCCTGGCTGAGATCTATTCTCGGTTTCCGGAGGCAGGAGATCTCGACAAGCCCAAGCTGGTCATTTTTCTGGATGAGGCGCATTTGATCTTCGAGGAAGCCACTCCGGCCCTTTTGGACCAGATGGAGACCATCATCAAGCTCATCCGCTCCAAAGGCGTAGGTCTGATTTTTATCACACAAAATCCGATTGATATTCCGGCCAGCATCCTGAGTCAATTGGGGATGAAGGTCCAGCATGCATTGAGGGCATTTACAGCCAAGGACCGCAAGGCCATCAAGCAGGCTGCTGAAAACTATCCTGAGACGAAATATTACGATGTATCGCGGGTCCTGACCGAGTTGGGTATCGGTGAGGCATTTGTCACCGCGCTCAATGAAAAGGGAATCCCAACCGCCCTGGTGCACACCATGCTCCGTGCACCGGAATCCAGGATGGATGTTCTGAATCCGGACGAGATCCGGAGGATCGTTGGGGACTCAGAGATCGCAGCTTATTATAACGAATTGATCAACCGCGAAAGCGCGGAAGAGATCCTTGCCAAAAAATTGGAGGAGCTGGATTCTGCCCGTGGAGAAGAAGAAAAAGCAGCACCCAGGGGACGGCAGGAGAAATCGACGGTGGAAAAAGTACTGGGTAGCCCGGTGGCACGTTCCCTGGGCAATACCGTGGTCAGGGAAGTGACGCGCGGTTTGCTTGGAATGCTTGGGATCAAAACGCGCAGCACAAGCAGGCGGAAATCAACGGGTTGGTTTTGATGAAGACCTGATTCAGTGAAAAGATTTGGCCATAGTGTT
>CAYXKO010000412.1:0-2702 GCA_964465435.1 uncultured Saprospiraceae bacterium
TGCCGAAGGACTCGAACTCCGCGACCGCCTTTATCTCAATGACGGCAAGGGCAATTTCAGCAAAAGTGGAAACTTGCCGAAAATCGGAATGAGCGGCAGTGTGGTCAGACCGCTGGATTTTGACGGAGACGGGGATTTGGACCTTTTTGTGGGTGGCAGGACTGTGCCGGATTATTATCCCCTTCCTCCCAATAGTTTCATCCTGCGCAACGATGCCGGGAAATTTACGGACGTGTCCACCGAAATTGCTCCCGCCCTGACCAGGATCGGCATGGTTACAGATGCCCTGGTAACCGATCTCAACAAGGATCAGAAGCCGGATATTGTCATGGTGGGTGAGTGGCTTCCTGTCACCATTCTTCTTAATCAGGACGGAAAATTTGTAAAGGATACTTCTGTGTTCCAGCTACCCCGTACTGTGGGTTGGTGGAACAGGATCGTCGAGGCGGATATCAACGGCGATGGAGAAAAGGACCTCCTGTTGGGGAACATTGGTAAAAATTACAAGTTTCAGCCTACTCCAGAGAAGCCACTTGAATTGTACGCCAATGATTTTGACGGCAACTCCACCATGGATGTATTTCTGGCAAAGCATGTCAAGGATAAGGTGGTCCCCATCAGGGGAAGACAATGCTCTTCTGAGCAATTGCCGGACGTAGTCAAGAATTTTCCCACTTACCGGGATTTTGCAAGTGCCAATATAGACCAGATCCTGGGTGATAAGATCTCATCCGGTCTTCATCTGAAGGCGGACAATTTTGCGAGCGTGATGCTGATCCGAAAGGGTAATTCCTTCGAACAGAAACTGCTGCCGGTTGAGGCGCAGTTTTCAGCAGTCAAAGGCATTTTGGTCGATGATTTCAACGGAGATGGAAATACCGATATCCTGACCGGAGGAAACTGGTATGCCTCGGAGTACGAAACACAAAGGGCAGACCAGTCCATCGGTGAATTGTTTGTCGGAGACGGAAAGGGAGGATACCGCTTTTTGCCTCCCAGCCAGAGTGGAATCTTCATTCCTTATGATGTAAGGGATCTGATCGCGATCAAGATTGGTCCGGCCAAAAGAAAAGCATTTATTGCTGCTGTCAACAATATGCCAGTGAGATTATTCGTACTGAACTGATCTTAAAATATCCTGATACATGAAAAATATCCCAAATCAACTTATTGTAATACTTCTGATGATTGTCTTCATGGGTTCCTGCTCCCTGCCGGAAAAGGAGGTCATGACTCCAACCAAATTGACCAATATCCTGCTGAAGGCGGTTTTTGAACGGGACTCTTCCCTGTTTCAAGAACGATTGTACACCCAAGAGGAGTTGATCGGTACGATCAACCGGGCCAAGATCAAGGATCAGGTCAAGAAAAACGAAATGAAGATCATCAACGATAAGTATCACTATATCGTGTACAGGGATTCCTGCATGGCAGAATTCAGAGCTCTGATCAAGGCGTTTGACAGCCTTGGCATCAAGCCATTCACCATGGATACCGTTGATTTCAACAACTACATGGACCTGGCAAGGCCTTATTTCAGGCTTGAAGCGGATTCCTGGATACCGGTGGGAGCAGACACCTTTGTTTTGAAGATCAAGAACGCCATATTGCTTACGGATGGATGGAATCTGGGATCTGTCAAGTTGATGAAGGCGTCTTCAGACAATCCCGATTTTCTCAGAGTCAGGGAAAGAAATCTGGCAGAAGAGCGGGAAAAATTAAAGGCAAATCAACAATAAGGGATCATGGTGGGCAGCTGGTTGAAAAAATGGCAGGATAAACCTGTGATCGTTCGGTTTTTGTTCACTTTTGGCGGACTGTTGGTCTTGTTCTATGCATTTTATTTTTCCCCACTGTATGAAAAATTCATCATGCCGGGATTGCTCAGATTTCAGGCGGGCATATCAAGTTATATCCTGGATATTTTGGGTTACGAGACCCGTGTGGAGGGTGACACCTTATTTGGCGAAAGGCTGGTGGTAAGCATACGAGGTGGATGTGACGGAGTCGAGGCCACCGCTCTTTACATCATCGCCGTGCTGGCGCTGCCCGGGGTTCTCTCCAGGTATAAAACCCAGGGGATACTGGTCGGAGCAGCTCTGCTTTTCGTGCTGAATATTTTCAGGATCGTGGGGCTTTACCTGTCAGGGGTTCACATGCCATCTTTTTTTGAATTCTTTCATTTGCACGGTGGTGTGATCGTATTTATGATGATCAGCGTGGTGATGTGGTTACTTTGGGTACAATGGGTCTTGAAGAAAAATGCACACCAGGGATGATCAGGACAATATTGAAGTTCACATTGGTCTTTCTGCTGGCATATGCCTTTTCTGTGCTGGTTGTCACCTATGTCCCGGGTGCCAATGGCATTTACTCCCTGATCCGCAATTCGGTGGAGACTGTGGTTAAACTAAGCCTTCCCTCGGCGCATATAGAATCTCAGGTTTATTCAGATCCGGCGACAGGGCGGTCCGACGCAAGTGCCATGTATCTGGTCTATGGGAATCCCTTTTTAATAAATCGGGCCATGGACGAGGCAAAGGCAGGAGGAGTTTCTCAAATAAGCTTGCCGACCCGTTCACTTACCTTCAAGCTTTTTGAAATGTTTTTGGTGCCACTCCTCTTTCTGGTTTCCATCTTTTTGGCGACTCCCATGGTCAACAGACAGCGGTGGAAAGGCATAGGCCTAACGCTATTTATTT
>CAYXKO010000413.1:0-2701 GCA_964465435.1 uncultured Saprospiraceae bacterium
CGAGGCCCCGGACTGGGCGCCCTATTTTGCCGGCGTGATCCGGCTGGCCCGGGAAATGCAGCTTCCCCTGGAGCCGCTCAGCCTGGACTTTGGCGGAACCTTGCCCTCGGGCGCAGGACTCTCCTCCTCCTCGGCGATCTGCTGTGGATTGAGCTATCTGCTCAATAAAATGTTTGGTTGGCAGCTCGACACCCTGGCCCTGACGCGGTTTGCCGTGCGGGCAGAAAGCCACAACGGGCTGCTGGGAGGCATGATGGATCAGATCAGCATTCTTTCCGGCAAGGAAGGCAAGGCGCTTCTGATCGATTGCCACGACTGGTCCTTCCGGTACCTGGACACAGGGCTGCCGGACCACCGTTGGCTGATCGCGGACACCCGCGTCAAACACCGCCTGGTGGACAGCGACTACAACGCCAGAAGCCTGGCCTGCCGGGCGATCCTGACCCGTTTGCAGGATCGGGGATCAGAGGTAAGGTACCTGGGTCAGGTTGGCATCCAGGATGCCCGGTCCCTGGCAGAAAAACTACCGGAGGAATGGAAGCCCCTGCTCCTTTATCAGGCTGAGGAAAACGAAAGGGTCCGGGATTTTGCCACCGCCCTGGAGGCAAAAGACGTAGAAATACTGGGCCTGCTCCTGCTCCGGGGGCACGCCGGGCTGCGGGACCAGTATCGGGTCAGCTGCCCGGAACTGGACCTGATGGTGGAGTTTGCGGCAAACCATCCGAATGCCGCAGGAGCCCGCATGATGGGCGGAGGATTCGGCGGCAGCACCCTGCACCTGGTGCAGCGCGATGCCCTGGACTCCTACGGCAGGGAGCTTGCCAAAGCCTACCGCGCGCATTTCGGCCGGGATCCCGAGGTCTTTGAAGCACAGGTTTCCGATGGAGTTGCCGCCCTGACAACTGGTTTTTAAGCTTTTTAAAGTAGTTTTGCGCGGGCTTTCCGGCCTGGTCATAAAACAGATCTTATTGATGCAATCCTCCTCGATCCGCCTGTTTCTTTTACCTGTCATGCTGTTCCTGCTGTCAGGCCTGGACCTGTCCGCCCTGGCCGCCGGTGACCGGACCTCGTCTGAGGATGAGACCGCACGGGTGGAAGCAGCGCTCCGTAAATTATGGCCGGACGCCAAAATCGTCAGCCTTGCTCCCCTGGAGGGCTACCAAAAGGCATGGGAAGTGTCCTTGCCCCAGCCCCTGGACCATAAGAACCCGGACGGAAGCACTTTTCCCCAAAGGATCTACATCCAGCACAAGGGACTCAAAAAACCCAACGTGCTGGTCACCGAAGGCTATCAGATCAACAACCGCCTGCACGAACCCTCCAGGATGCTCGATGCCAACCAGATCACGGTGGAATACCGGTTTTGCGGTGCCTCCGCTCCACAGAACAAGGACTGGAGCCTGCTCAACCACGAACAGGCGCTGGAGGACTTCCACAGGATACGGCAGGACCTGGGCAAGATTTACAAAAAAACATGGGTATGCACCGGCGTCTCCAAGGGAGGCACCACCGCGGCCCTCTACAAATTGACCTACCCGAAATCGGTCAAGACTGCCCTGGCCTACGTAGCGCCCTTCCCGCTGGCCCAGGAAGATCCCCGCACCGTCCTGCATTACCGCCAGCAGGCAGGGACCGAAGCCTGCCGCCAAAGCGTTTTCGAATTTCAGAGGCACATGCTTCAACAAAGGGAAAACCTGATCCCGCTCGTGGAGGAACTGGCCCGCAGCGAAGGCGTGGAATTTCCCCTGGGCATACCGGCCACGATCGAATACGCCGCCTTGGAGTACCCCTTCTCTTTCTGGCAATGGGGCGCGCGGTGCGAAGAAATTCCGGGTCCCAATTCAGGTGCAAAAGAGATCTTTGATCACATCGAGGAGATCGTCGATTTCAATTTTTACGACCAGAAATCCTACGAACAATACCAGCCTGCCTTCTATCAGTTTATGAGCGAGTTCGGATATTACGGATTCGACACCACGGGACTGAGCGACCTGCTGGTCTATGAAAAAAGCCCCAGCAACCTAAAATTCTGCCCCAGGGACGTGCCGGTTCGGTACCAGGCCGGATACATGCAGCGCATGCAAGACCTGGCCACGCGAAAGGGAAAAAAGATCCTCTACGTGTACGGCGCTCTCGATACCTGGACCTCCTGCGGCATTGTGCCGGCTCCCGGACTCAAGGCCCTGCGCCTGGTCCATCCGAGGGGAGGACACCGCACCAAGATCCGGGACTTTCCGGAAGAAGAGCGGGCCCTGGCCATCCGCACCCTGCGCAAATGGACCGGAATCAAAAAGATCAAATCACCTAAATAATCCCCGATATGGATATCCAAAACGGAAGATACCGGGTCCAGGGACTGGACCTGCTCGAACTGGCTGAAAAATACGATACGCCCCTCTACATTTACGACAGTGCCAGCATCAAAAGGCAACTGGACAGACTGAGAGCGGCATTTGACGTCCCCGACCTCGACATCCATTTTGCCTGCAAGGCCCTGAACAACATCAACATCCTCAAACTCCTCGATCAGTGGGGCGCGGGCCTGGATACCGTCTCCATCCAGGAGATATGGACAGGCCTCAAGGCGGGTTTTGACCCGCTCGCGGACCTCGTGGCCAAAGCGCACGACCCGGCGGCTGGCCGGCGGGTCGAAGTGCACCCCTGGGTCGTAACGTACCGCGCCTGGACCGCCTCGGAGACC
>CAYXKO010000414.1:0-2688 GCA_964465435.1 uncultured Saprospiraceae bacterium
GATACAGCTCGAACTTTCCGCTTATCCCCGGGGCATGGTACTGGTGGAAGTACTTCAGTCTGGCAAAGTCTTCACACAGAAACTGATGTTAAAATAATGCTGAATTAAGTAATTCTTTTCAATAAAGGAAGCCACCTCAGGGTGGCTTCTTTGTTTTGGGCTTGTTCCTTTGGTAAATGATTTTGAAGGTCCGCGAAATTGTGCTTGCCGATCCAACAGTTATTTTTTTATCTTCGTCACTCAAACAAAACATAAATGGACAGAAGATCGGCATTCCGTTTCATGGCCGCCACGGCCGCCGGAGTCATGAGCCCAAGCCTGATTTTGCGTGCTTCGGAAAGAAGTTTTCAGGATAGTCTCCAAAGTTTTTCAGACCTGGAAGATTTGCAGGGAGAGGATTTCTGGCATCAGATAAGACAGGCTTATTCAGCTTCTCCAACGCTGATCAACCTCAACAATGGCGGTGTCGCACCGAGCCCCAGGGTGGTCCAGGAAGCGGTGGAGTACTACAACCGCTTGTGCAATGAGGCTCCATCCTATTTCATGTGGAGGATCCTGGATCAGGGCCGTGAGCCACTTCGACAGAAAATGGCGGAAATTGCCGGATGTTCTGCTGAGGAACTTGCTTTCCACCGAAATTCGTCCGAGTCCCTGGAGACCATCATTTTTGGACTGAGGCTTAAGGCAGGGGATGAAGTGGTTCTGACCAAACAGGATTATCCCAACATGATCAATGCCTGGAAGCAAAGGGAAAAAAGGGAGGGGATCGTTTTGAAATGGATCAACTTCGATTTTCCGATCGAGGATAAAAGTGCGATGGTGAAAAAATTCACTGAAGCTTTTTCACCCAGGACAAAAGTCGTTCAGATCACACACGTGATCAACTGGAACGGCCAGCTCCTGCCGGCCCGGGAGATCGCGGATGAAGCGCGCAAAAGAGGGATTGAGGTGATGGTGGACGCAGCGCACAGTTTTGCACATATTCCCTACAAAATATCAGACCTCAATTGTGATTACTGGGGTACCAGCCTGCACAAATGGTTGAGTGCTCCCATCGGCAGCGGTCTGCTCTATGTGCGAAAGGATAAAATTAAAAATCTATATCCCTTGCTTGCGGCCGCGGATCCGGAGAGCGAGGACATCCGTAAGTTCGAATCGCTGGGGACCCGCTCATTCGCCCTGGAGCAGGCCATCGCACATGCGATCGACTTCTTTGTGATGATTGGTCCGGAGCGCAAATTCAACCGTTTGCACGAACTTAAAATGCATTGGGTCAACCAGGTGAAATCACATCCAAAGGTAAAACTGATATCCCCACTGTCCAGGGAGTTTAGCGGGGCCATTTGCGATGTGGCGGTGGAGGGAAAAACTCCGGCTCAGCTGTCCGAATTTCTGCACAACGAATACAAGATCCACACCGTGTCCATTGACTGGGAGAACATTCATGGAGTTCGCGTTACTCCCAACGTTTATACCCTCAAATCCGAATTGGATAAGCTGGCCAAGGGAATTTTGAAATTTGCGGATTCCTGAGGTATGCCGGTCCACTGATCGGGATTCACTACGAATGACCGGCCTGTGTACTTGCTGTGAAAATGGATTTATTGCGCCTCTGCTACCACCTCCTTAACGGCTGGCAACATTCTTTTCATCAGGCCTTCAATGCCTGCCTTGAGCGTGACCGTTGAGGAAGGGCATCCGCTGCAGGAACCCTGCATGTACACCGTGACGACGCCGTCCTGAAATGACTTGAATTCGATATTGCCCCCGTCCATCTCCACGGCAGGTTTAACATAGTGATCGATGATCTCCTTGATGCGCGTCACCGTGTCCTGGTCCGCTTCAGCATATGCATCGCTGTTCTGATCCTTCTCAACGGCTTTGCGGTGCTCTTCGTAACCCGCATGAACCAGGTCTTCGTCGATGTGCTCAATGATAAAATTGCGTATGAATTCCTTGGCCGGGATCATGATCTCGTGCCAGTCAAATTCCGCCTTCTTGGTGATGGTCACAAAATTATTGGAAATGTATACGGATTTTACGTATTCCAAACCATACAGGGCCTCAGCCAGGATGGACCAGCCTTTGCAGGATTCCAAATCCTTGAATTCCGCGATCCCCTTGTACAGGATCCTGTTGCTGACAAACTTCAGCGATTCTGGATTAGGCGTCTGCTCGGTGTAAAGCAGGATGGCAGGTTTGGTTCCGGTAGTTTCCATGGACAAAATTTTGGTTCATAACACAATCTGGAAGGGAAAGGTTTAAACACAACGATAAAAATTCACTCAATATATTGTAATTAAATCAATAGCATATTATAAAAATATATAATATAAATCCCTGGCTTTACTATGGCACCGGGCTATACAGATTGCGCCATTACTCTGACTCCAGGATGAGTTTGTTCAATCCCTCGAGCAGCTTTTGCGCCTGTCTTAGATTCTTGACATTTTCAGAGATCAGGATGAGATTCTGGCTGGATTGTTTTAAACTGAAGGTGCCCGATACCTCCGGTCGCGTCATCAGTTTGAGCAGGGTTTGAAAATAGGGGCTTTCGTAAAAGCTGGACTGCGGGTTGGAAACAAAGTAAGCCTGCAGCTTTTTCTTTTTGAGTGAGACGCGTTCAATCCCCATCTGGCGGGCTGTCCAGCGGGTCCGCAGTCCTTCAAACAGTTCTTCCACGCTTTT
>CAYXKO010000415.1:0-2684 GCA_964465435.1 uncultured Saprospiraceae bacterium
ATCGCCTGATAGGCCTGTTCCTTCTCCTGTCCGCTTTTCAACCAGAGGTCGGCCAGTCCGTGACCTTGTTGATGCCCCGCCAGCCCGGTGCGGGAGATCAGTTGCTCCCGGGCCGTAAAAAAGCAAAAATGCTTCAGGTAAGATTTTGAGATCGGATCAAGATCATCCCAGGTCTGTAACCATGCCTTGCCATCCCGGCGAACAAAGGAGTCCAGGGCATCAAAGGCTTCCGCCCTGAGACCATCGAACAGGGTTTTTCCCTGCGGACTTGTGTTTGCCAGATGGAGATGGATCAGTACGATCGAATTCCGGATATCGACCAGTTCCCGGATCATACCGGGATTGGATGGAGAATACCTGACGGGATTTTCTTTTTGGGAAGAATACAGCAGATAACGGTCCGCCCGGACCTCTTCGCCATGCGCAGACCGTATCAGCAATTCGTACAGCTGGGCCTGGGCCGCATGGGCGGGATTGATCCCGTATTCGTCGGCGTTGTAGAGCCTGCCGCTTTTGAGCTCCAGGATGGTCTTCCGCTCGGCCGACTCCACCAGTACATCGAGCCTGCCCTGGATGCCGTATACCACGGAATAATAGCTGGGCTCCAGCTGACAGGCATCCTCAGGGCGGATCAGACCCCCAAATCCGTCTTCGGCGAGTAGCTTGAGATTGTCAAACTGAAACCTGGCCTGGGTCAGAAAATCCTGAACCTCGGCCTCTCCGAGCAGGCTGATGGCAAATGGATACTTTCTGAACACATAGGCGATCATGTCCTCAAATACAGCTTTGGGGTGTATGATCAGTTCATCCAGAAACTCATTGACCGCTGTGCCGATCAGCATGTGCTTGGAAGAGGGAGAATACCGAAAAAGATCCACCAGATGCCTCAGGGCAGAAGATCGCTCCGGGACATAACAATTGGCGACCGTGGTGACATCGACCAGGTAATCGGGATAGATCACCACGGCATCCGCCCTCCATTCTCCCTTGTCTTTTGTCAAGCCATGCCAGTAAACGGGGACAGGCAGCCCCAGGATCGCCACCGCTTTTCTCAGGGCAGAGACCAACGCATGGGGTATGCCACGCAGGGGTATTCTGCCGGTGTAAGCCGGTGCTGAGCTCAGGCTGAATTCAAAACCCTGTGGGTCCAGGGACATCAGATAACCTCGTTCGGCAGGACCGGGCCTGGGTTCTTCCGCTTCCCAGACCAATGTGCCCTCATCCAGCAAAAATTCGCAGAGGATTTCCGGAACAGGCTCTTTATGAAGCAGGGTACACAGCATCAGGGCCATGTGTGCAGCCTGAGTACCCGGAATTTTTTGGGATAAAGATCCGCCGGTCTCATCAAAGATCGATTCCAGGATCCGGTATTGGCTCAGGGTTAAAATCCCTTCGGCGTACAGGTATCGCAGTTTTTCAGAAAAAAGCGACAGGAGGCGATGGCCCGGATATTCGAGTTTGTCCAGCCAGATCCTGAAAAATTCGCGCAGCTCACCAGGCTCAAGGCCTTCCGATCGAAGGGACTCCAGCAGGTCCCGACTGGGCCAGGGGTTAATAGGATCGGGTATCATGTTCTCAAACAGTTTGCAGAGTGAAGATAAAATAAATTATTATTTCAAGGCCGGCCAAATCCCTTTGGCAACCACCCCGATCCTCAATCCAGGTTTGTGACCGGTCCGCTTGGGGAAAATTACTTGTTAAAAGCATCTTACACATTAAAATAATTTATAATATCTTTGCGGTCGGTAATTCCTGAATCAATAATTACAAAATAATATTTTGTTTTATTGAATCATTTTTATTTTAATTTTAAATCTTTGTTAAAATGAACCCAATGTCAAAACATAATTTCGAAATCAGTCGTTTACCATCCATCTTTGCAGCCATGAAAAATTTCAGCACCATCCTCCTCAGAAAGGCCCTCCACATCCAGGCAGGCCTGTTTTTGATCGCAGTGATCGTGTTTCAGTGCAAGCAAAACCCGGGGGAAGCATCCAAGGGCACGAGTGTGGCGCCCATCGACTCTTCCTTCATGTACACCACGCCCTTGTCTGAAGAGACCAAGGCGGCCCTGGCCAAACTGGAAGATTCCACCCGCATATCGGGAGACCTGGGAGACCAGATCATCAGCTTCATCCGAAACGGAGTTTACGACTTCGGCGAGCAGTTCAAGTTTATCTCTTTGAAGTGGGAAGGCAGAAACGCCAACGTGGTCTCCTCGCGCAGGATGGAAATCGACGACCTGGGCAAGATCATGATGTTGTTTCCCAACATGACCATAAAAATTGAATCCTATCTCAACGACAGCGGAGACCCTAAAAAAGACGAGGCCATCACCCAGGCCCGCGTGGACTTTATCAAAAAGGAACTTGAATCCTTCGGGGTGAGCGGATCCAGGGTGGATGCCAGGGGAATGGGGCAGAGTATCCCGGTCGCAGACAACAAGACCGAGATCGGCCAGATGCTCAACGACCGCATAGAACTCTACATCACGCGCTTATAACAAATCAGCATATTTTATTTTACCTACTACTGTTTTAAAACCGGAGCCTAAATGTAAGCTCCGGTTTTTTGCTTTTTGGCAGGTGCTTTTCTGCCTATGTTGGCGCAAGTCTTCTTGTCCCCTCTGTTGGCGCAAGTCTTCCTGTCCCGCCTTGGCGGGACGACTTGTGCCTTTCCCTTTA
>CAYXKO010000416.1:0-2682 GCA_964465435.1 uncultured Saprospiraceae bacterium
CCCTGAATCTCTGAATCCCTGAATCCCTGAATCCCTGAATCCTTAAATCCCTCCTCCCTAATAGCCTTTTAGGCTTTTAGTCTTTTAACCCCTCCTCCCCTTCAGTTCTTCAACTCTTCCGTCCTTCAGCTCCTTATTCTTGGGATTCAGGCCGTAGGGATTCAGGTAGTAGGGAGGAAGACTTAAAGCCTAATAGGCTGTAAGGCTAAAAGACTAAAAGGAAGAAATGAGACGACTACTATCAGCCTCGTTCAGTCTTCAGCCTTCTTCCTTCAGTTCTCACGGAATCATATACCTTCCAGCCTGAACTTAACGTTTAATACCTTTGTTGGCTCAATTACCATGAAAAACATGTCAAACCGTAAAACCGGATTTATACTGGCCGGCGTCGTCCTCATATTTGTGGCCGCACTGCCCCTGAACAAGCATTTCGAGATCGCCAAGAACCTGGAGATCTTTGCCAACGTCTATAAGGAGATCAACGCCAATTACGTCGATGAAACGGACCCCAATACCCTGATGAAGGCCGGCATCGATGCCATGCTGCACCAGCTGGATCCCTTCACCAACTATATTTCCGAGACCCAGATCGAAAATTATCGAATCGCGGTGGAAGGGAAGTACAACGGCGTCGGGGTGAGGGCCAAGAAGATCGGGGATTACGTGACCATCACCGAGGTGTACAAGGATTATCCGGCTTTCAAGGCGGGTATCCTGGTCGGTGACCAGGTTCTGGCGGTAAACGGCCTCGACGGAAAAGGCAAGGACAGCGAGGACCTGTTCCAGATCATGAGAGGCATGCCCAAGAGCGAGATGGAACTGACCATCCGCAGACCCGGTGTCACCGACAAGCTGAAAATCAAACTGGTCCGCGACGAAGTCAATATTCCCAATGTACCCTATTCCGGCATGGTCAGCGAGGATGTAGGTTATATCATCCTGAGCACCTTTACCGAAAATGCAGGGAAGAACGTCCGCGAAGCCCTGAGAAAGCTCAAGGAAAGCCATCCCGGAATGAAAGGAGTGATTTTCGATCTCCGCGAAAACGGAGGGGGCCTGCTGGGTGAAGCGGTCAATGTCTGCAACGTCTTTCTTCCTGCCGGCCAGCTGGTGGCCAGCACCCGGAGCAAGATCCGGGACCGGGACCAGCTCTACAAGACCCAGGGAACTGCATTGGATGCCGATATCCCGCTGGCCGTCCTGATCAATAAACATTCGGCTTCGGCATCCGAGATCGTCAGTGGAACCGTGCAGGATCTGGACCGTGGGGTGGTGATCGGACAGATCTCCTATGGAAAGGGCCTGGTACAAAACACCAAGGACGTCGGCTACAACGCCAAAGTCAAACTTACCAGTGCCAAATACTACATCCCTTCGGGACGCTGCATTCAAAGCGTAAAATATGAGAACGGCGAACCGGTTCACCTGCCCGATTCGCTCCGGGTGGCCTTTAAGACCCGGAACGGCCGTACGGTTTACGACGGCGGTGCGGTCCGGCCCGATGTCGAAATGCCCGATGCCGAGTATCCAGAAATCGTTCAGAAGATCCTTGCCCAGGACCATTTGTTCCAGTTCTGTACGGAATACCTTTTGAAAAACCCGGCTCCGACCGATGCCAAAACATACGAATTCACTGCATTTGATCAGTTTGTCTCGTATTTAAGGGCCAAACGCTTTGATGACCGGGATACCCTGGAGGTTAAACTGGAAGAACTTCAGGCCCTGAATGCCAAAACCCAGGATCCGGATATCCAAACCGCCATACAAAACATGAAAGCCCGACTGGACAAACGCCAGTGGGAAGAGATCGATAGGAACCGGGAAAACCTCTGCAACCTGATCGAGGAGGAGGTCACCTCCAGGATTTTCTATCAGGAGGGGAGTCTTCAAAAGCGGATGACGCACGATCCCGTCATCGCCGAGGCCCTTTCGGTGTTGCGAAGTCCGGAGCGCTACCGGAAAATCCTGGCAAAGCCCTGATGGAGCCCTGGATCCTGCATATCGAGAGTTCAACCAGGACCACCAGTATCGCCCTTTCGCAGGGTGAGCGGCTCGCGGCACAGGCTGAGGACGCTACAGGCGACCATACCCGGGTGATCAACGACCTGATCCGGCAGGTCCTGTCGGAAACCGGTCTGCGTATCGGCCAGCTGCAGGCTATAAGTGTCAATGAAGGTCCGGGTTCCTATACCGCCCTCCGGATCGGCGTGGTTTCTGCCAAGGGCATGGCCTACGCCCTGGATCTGCCCCTGATCCTGGTACCGGGTCTTAAAGCCCTGGCTGTCCTGGCCCGCATGGAAAAACCAGAATACCATTATTATATGCCTATGCTCGACGCCCGGAGGGATGAAGTCTATCTTGCGGTATATGATACCCATTTGAATGAAATAAAAGCCCCGCAGCCCGCCCTGCTGAATGGCGGCCTCAAGGCCCGTCTGGGTTTGGATGATGCGACCTGGATGCTCTGCGGGCCCGGAGCGGCGAAATGGGATAACTTCATACCGGACTGGAATCCGGACCGGTTGGTCCTGGAACCCTCCGCAAAGGGTCTTGTTCCCCTGGCATGGGCCCTGTTTCAGGCCGAACAGTTCACTCCCGTAGCGGATGCAAAGCCGTTTTACCTCAAGGAACCCAACATCACCACGCCCAAAGAAAAACTTATAACCCGTTGAACTTTAGGCG
>CAYXKO010000417.1:0-2681 GCA_964465435.1 uncultured Saprospiraceae bacterium
TATTGTTGCATCGGTTTTAGGCAATTATATTTTGTTTTCATTGGGGCAAAATCTCAGCTGTCCTTCAAAGCGCGTCGATATTTACGTTGTTGCCACCGGTCAGTGGAGCATTGATTCTTTATCGGTGGCAAGGGCCTTTGATGACAACGACCAGTGTGCAGCTGTTGTTTGTGGAAAGGCCTATTTTGTTGGAGGCATGTTTCGAAATGCGACTACTTTTTTACGAAATTATTCCAATATCGATGTATACGATCCCGTAACCGGTGCCTGGGAAGCCAATTCCCTTCCATACCCATTGTTTGGACATTCGGTGGCCGGTGTGAATGATAAATTACTGGTGGCAGGCGGGGTGACCCTCGTGCCCCAAGGGCTCGACGTTCACAAGGAAGTTCATGTATTTTCCTGTACAGCTACAGTTCTTGAGGAAGTTGGGAATTCTGGACATGTGTTTCAAATATTTCCCAACCCCTGCGATGGAAATTTTGCAATCTCCCTGCCCGATGACTACGATCTTATCGGAGCGGTGTTGACCGTATATGATCTTTATGGGATGGTACTTATGTCCAAGAAAGGATCTGAAATTCTATCACACATGGATGCATCCTGTTTTCAGGGCGGTGTTTACTTACTGGAGCTGAGAAAAGAGAATCAGGTATTCAGGAACAAATTGTTTATTCATAAATAGTTTGTCACAATAGATTTTCAAATAATATTTGGATAAAGGAAATAAACTGATCGCTATTTTGAATTTAGATTTCAGTTTGTGGATTACTTGCATTTGAATTATTCTGGTTCAAATGGAAAAGCATCCCGGTGGCTCTGTAATTGAATTATTTGTGGAGATACTTTATCGTATAAAATGTGATGGAATCTGAACCTGGATAGTGAGCTCATTCTATGGCTTTGGTTCATAATTGGTAATGGCCAGATAATTTAAGGATAGCTCCGGTTTCATAAAATTACTCCAGCTGGTTTTTTATTTTTAGCTTGTGGTTTGAAACCAATAAAGTTAAATTCATATGAAAGCCTATATACAAAATGAATACGGAGGACCTGAGGTATTGCAATGGTCAGAAGTTGAAAGGCCAGCCTTGCAGCAAGGCCAGATCCTGGTAAAAATCAAGGCCAACTCGGTCAATCCGGCCGACTGGCACATGATCCGGGGTATCCCACGGGTTTCCAGATTGGCATTTGGCCTGTTTAAGCCGCGCGTCAAGGTGCCGGGCATCGATTTCGCCGGCGTGGTGGAAGAAGTGGGAGACGGGGTTACTCGTTTTAAGGCGGGTGATAAGGTGTTTGGAGAAACTCCCGGAGGAGGCGCTTTTGCGGAGTACGTGTGCGTCGATGAGCACTGCTGTGCCCGGATGCCGGAGGGGGCGGAATTTTCTGAAATGGCCTGCGTACCCATTGCCGGTCAAACCGCCTGGCAGGCTGTCATGATCCACGGACAGCTCAAAGCAGGGGAATCGGTGCTGGTCCATGGTGCATCAGGAGGAGTGGGCCATTTTGCCGTCCAGATCGCCAGGGCCTTTGGCGCCAGTGTGACCGGAGTTTGTTCCGCCAGGAATTCCGATTATGTAAGATCCTTGGGTGCAGACCAGGTGATCGAATACGACCGGCTGGACATCCACCAGCTGGAGGGCAACTACGATCTCGTGGTGGATACCCACGGCAATCTGGGTTTGGGAGATTACAGGCGCCTCGGCAGGCGGGGTGTCATGGTAGGTTTTAACACCATGGGCCATCTGATCTCCGTGCTTTTCAAAAGGGCCCTCAGCAAATACCCATTGGCCCAGTTCACAGCCAAGGCCAATCCGGAGGATCTTGAGTCCCTGGCCGCCCTGATTCAGCAAGGAAAAATAAAGGTCCACATTGACCGGAATTACCCATGCGCTGAATTGCCGGAAGCGATCCGGTATATAGAGGCCATGCGTACCCGGGGAAAAGTGGCCGTGAGCTGGTAAGACATTGATACAAAAATATATAAAGAACCTTAAGGTAACTGGATTTATCCGGCTCAATTAGGTAAATTAATTTAGCGATATATATTGTTAAGATTGTGGTGTTTCGTGTATTTTTAGTGATTGATGCACATAGACTTCTGTAGGTGCAATCAATGATAGTGTATACATCAATAATCAATTAAACATGACTTCTCAATCACTAAGGACTCGACCATATGGTCTACTGATTCATTGAAATTAAAGGTGCAGAAAATCCTCAATGAAAAGTCAAAGGAGGGTTACGAGATAGTGACGCTTACCATTGGGATTAACATGTGGTTTGCTCCAACAGCTTATATCACACTACGAAAATTAATATTGGCTCGTTGCTTAGGATCAAGTATTTTTTATAGAAAGGAACGATGAATAGCGATAAATCAATGCAGTTGAATTTAGTCAGGATTCAAATCAATTTTATTAATTCGAGGCTGGACTATTCCATTTGAATTGATTAGATTCAGAAATTTATATTTTATAAAGTCCAAAGATCAAGCTTAGCATTCTGTGCCAGATGGATTTTTTAATTAAGTCTGAACCAGATCGGATGGATTGGGATGATACAAATACTTAATGTTTTATTCATTTCAGAGGTGTTTGTTGGTAAATATTTTTTAATTTGTCCTCACACCTGTCCAAAATAATTTATGTAATTTAACTTTCCCACTTTTTGTCGCACGA
>CAYXKO010000418.1:0-2651 GCA_964465435.1 uncultured Saprospiraceae bacterium
CCTGACACATGAACTGAGGGATGATCCTGTGAAATCCGCTGTTTTTGTAGCCAAAGCCCTTTTCTCCGGTGCAGAGGGCGCGGAAGTTCTCGGCAGTGAGCGGGGTCACATCGGCAAATAATTCAAAAACGATCCTGCCCGCAGGCTGGTCTCCGATGCTGATGTCAAAATAAACCCTGGGGTTCTTATTCATTTTATCTGATTTTGTTTGGTTTTGAGCAAAAACGCCATTGCCTGTCAAAAGGAGGCAAAGTATACCGATCAAAAAGCCTGTGTTTTTCATGAATTTGATTTTCGTAACCAACGCATTTTGACGCTTTTTGTTTCGGATGGGCATGGTGCCCTGGTAATTATTTGCCGCAGACTTGCTATTTTGTCCCGACATGGCGATTATGAACGGTCAAGGTGCTGATTTGGGTTCTTTGCGGCGCGTCTTATGGGTCTCCACCCTGGGCTATTTTGTAGATGTGTACGATCTCTTGCTCTTCAGTGTGGTCAGGACCCAAAGCCTGCTCGATCTGGGACTGCCTGAGGAAGATCTGCTTGCGACCGGTTTGCAACTGCTCAACTGGATGCTCGGCGGCATGATGGCCGGAGGGATCTTCTGGGGCGTGCTGGGCGACAAGAAAGGAAGGCGAACCGTCCTGTTTGGCTCGATTTTGATCTACTCCCTGGCCAATCTGCTCAATGCCTATGTCACCGATACCGGGACGTATGCCTTTTTGCGATTTGTGGCTGGTTTTGGACTGGCCGGAGAGCTGGGAGCCGGGATCACCCTGGTCTGTGAGATGATGCGTCCGGACAGAAGGGCTTACGGGACCCTTCTCATCACGGCCATCGGCCTGCTGGGTGCCGTTTTTGCAGCCTACATCGGACAGAATTATGACTGGCGGTTTGCATTCAGGCTGGGCGGCTATATGGGCCTCGCTCTTTTGTTTTTGCGCATGGGATCTTCCGAAAGCGGGATCTTCCTGAAAAGTCTGGAAGCTCCGGTGGCAAAGGGAAATTTCCTGGATCTGATTTTTAAAAGATCACTGGCGCTGCGCTTTCTGAAGCTGATCCTGCTCGGCCTTCCCATCTTTTTTGTGATCGGTATCCTCGTCACCGGCACACCTGAATTCGCCCGTGCCTTTCAGATGGGGGAGATCCCCGAAACCGGCAATGCGATCATGATCAGTTATACCTTCATTTCCATGGGTGACGTCCTGTGCACTTATTTCAGCCAGCTGCTCAAAAGCCGCAAAAAGGCGCTTACAATTTTTCTTTGGCTCACTTTGGGGGCTATCTGCTTTCACCTGTTCATTCCTCCCGAATCCGCATCGGCCTATTATTTCCGTTGTGCCCTGATGGGTACAGGCATTGGGTATCTTTCCCTGCTGGTCACCTTCATCTCCGAGTCCTTTGGGACCAACCTCAGGGCAAGTGCCACCATTTCGGCACCCAACTTCATCAGGGGCCTTTTGCCTCTGGTGGTTTCTCCCATTTTTTTGATGCTCAAGGGGCCCTTGAGTCTGGTCACTTCCGCCGCTGTGGTAGGATTGATCTGTACCCTGGTTCCCCTGGTGATTTTACAGTTTATTCCGGAGGAATACGGCAGGTCCCTGGATTATAACGAGGGCTCTCAATTGCCAACCACATCAGAGGTTGACAATGGGTGATCAATATGTTGAATGAAAAATAGTTAATCCTTCAATCGATAGGATCCAAACCGAATCCTGTAACAGGCGAAAAAACTTTTTTACCGGATCTTCTGAAAACCTGTGCTGATCACATTTGAATTTTGCTCCAGCAGGATCCGGTAAGATCCTTCCGGCAATAGACAGACATCCAGGTCTGCTTTTGTCCCATTCTGAAAAAATGCCCGGGTCAGCAGGTACGTTCTGCCGTCCATCCCGATGATCCGGATCTGAACGTCTCCTTCCAGATCCGCGCGGATCCCGATTTTTTCAAATGCAGGATTGGGCCATACCTTGGCATTGGAGCTTGCCGGTACTGATTCCGTGCCGGAAGGCTCCTGGCGTATTTTTTCGATCGGAAAGCTCAGAATGCCGCGCGCAAAGCTGCCGGCTATCAGGGTGCCTTTGATCCGATTGACTTCGAGGTCATTCACCGGGATGGCGGGCATGTTGCTGCCCACTCTTTTCCAGTCAAATCTTCCGTTCACACAGGCATAGACGCCGGTCAGGGTTGCGGCTGCCATGTCCTTGTCCGATTTATCTTTCAGAAACTGAAGGTCGAACACAGGTATGTCGACCAGTTCGCCCCCGGTGATGTCTTCCCAGGTCTGGCCGTTGTCGCGGGTCCTGTAAATCAGGGACCTGAGCTGGTCGTTGCGGTAGCTCGTGCTACTCAGGTAAAAGGTGTTGGGATCTTCACGGGAGCACTTCACGGATGTGATGAGGGCCGCAGGCAGATTGCTGTTGGCCTTGGTCCAATTGGCTCCCTGGTCCTTGCTGATCCATACATTCCCGCTGTTGCTGCCCGCGATCAGGACACCAGGCTGCACCGGGGATTCATCCAGACAGGTAAGGGTCGGTGCAGCAGCCGTACGGTAAGGGCCGCCGGTAGCCAGGTTGGGGCTGATCTCCTGCCAGTCATCTTCCAGCGCATTCCGGTTGATGAACACCCTTTGGGCGCCGGCATACATGATG
>CAYXKO010000419.1:0-2647 GCA_964465435.1 uncultured Saprospiraceae bacterium
GAATGTCGCTGGAAAACAACATCAGGCAGAAGACCCAAAAACCCAATCCCGGAAGAAGTCGAGACAGAATAAATTTCGTCTTTTTCATGAGATTTAGTTTTGGTTAAATATTTAAGTTTTTAAAATTTTTACGAATCGGTTTTCTCATCCACTTTTGGATGATTGAGCATAAAAAGCACAATGCCCTTTTATTTGGTACACCAAAAAAAGAGCCGCTTGAACAATCTGAAAACAGGTCCCAGAAAGTTCAAAAAAACATACAAGACCAAGCATGACAGTTGGTTACAACGATCATGGAGCTAAGCCTTGCAGGCTTTATCGCAGGAAATGACTGATTTTCTTATGGATTTGCTTCGCCAGAGAAGAATCGAGTCATGAGTTTGGTTAATAGGCGCACGTCCGCACCTAATTCGGTCCAAAGATATTTACAGTGACCCAATTGAAGACAACATAATTTAAATATTTATTTCTTTTATTCATATGTATTTGATATACAGTTTATTAAATAATTTTTTTGCCAAAATTTTGGGCCCATTTTGCCTGTTAACAGATTGACGGAACCGAAGGCAGACCATTTGGCCCTGCAAACCATTTCTGGATAATCCACAAATAAGAGCAACATTCCAATTAAGATTATTTCATATTTCTTATTCCATGGTATCCAATCACATACAAATATGGATATAACCATATTAGACATCATATTTCGTCCTGTTTCTCCAGCTTCCGACCCGATACCATAAAATGAAAAGCCGAAATACCCTGTCCAAACTTATGAAAGATGATTAAACGCCGCCAAATTTGAGATTCTCGCCAATTTGGGTAATTGGAATATGAAACCTTAAAAAATGGTCCAATCTGAAATCAGGCCCCCTTGTTTATGCTCCCATCCGGGATCTGTTGGTCATTGTCCGGATGTCCCTGCTACCAAAAAACAATGTTTTGTGCCAGCTGAAAACCCTTTGGCCAGGTCCGGTTAATAAATATAGAGGTTGTAAGATCTTTTAATTCAGATCAAAAGTACCTGGAAAGCAGCTATCAATTTGGTCCAATGAACCAAGAGCCAATTACTTTGCCTTTCCGACTGCAATCAACTGGGCCCTGGAATTATTGTTGGCCACCAGGATCAGGGGATTGCCCGAATAGGTCTTTGAGATCATGGCAATATTCTTGACATCTCCGTCGATGTACAGACCACTGGCGTTGGGGCTGACCTCATCAAACCATTGAGACTTGTTGCCTTTCAGAAACAATCCTACCCCGGCGTCCGCATTGCCTGTCTCTACTTCAGAAACCTTCAGGTTTCCTCCAAGAACCAGGTCCTTGATCCCGTCCTTGTCAAAATCCTCGTACAGGATGCCCGTGACCGGCGCGATCTGGGCGCGGTTTGGAAGTCGTCTGATCTCAAATTTTCCACCCTGATTGACCAGCACCACATTTTCAAACAGATTGGCCTCATAATGCAAGGCTGATTTTAACAAATCGCCATATACTTCCTCCAGGGTAGCCTTGCCATACTCGTCATAGGTCTTAAATTTATCCAGGATCATTCCCATTTGTTCGCTGGAACACTGTCGTCCCCTGACCGGGAAAAGTCGGCCGTCATTTTTATATTGACCGAGAATGATATCGGATTTATTGTTTTTATCGAAATCACCGGCGTACACCTGGAAGGGTCGGTTTAAATTGGTTTTATACTTGTAGTTCAATCCCAGGTTACCCACGATGAAGTCGGTATCCTTGTCTCCGTCAATATCCGCAGCGACAATTCTGTTCCACCAACCGGTGGTCTTATCCAGGTTGAAGTCAGTGGTTTTATTCACGAGTCTTCCATTCTCCCGAATGAACGGGGAAATGTTCATCCACTCGCCCACTACCATCAGATCCAATTTGCCATCCTGATTCAGGTCAGTCCAGACCGCATCGGTCACCATACCTGCCCGGGCCAGACCATCAGACCATCGGTCGGTGGCATCTGCAAACACTCCCCCATTGTTTTCCAAAAGGTAAGATTGGCCGGGAAAAGGATATTTGCCCGGTGTGAGTCGTCCGCCCACGAAAAGATCGGTGTCTCCGTCTCCGTCAAAATCAGCAGGCACCACACAGGATCCGCTTCCGCTGATTGCCGGGAGGGCATTCACTTTTTTAAACTTTCCGGTACCGTCATTTTCATAAAGCCTGTCCTGGTACATGGCAGGATCATCCCATTCATTGCCTCCTGAGACCACATAGAGGTCCATATCGCCATCGTTATCCTTATCGAAGAAGACGGCACCCAGGTCTTCGTATTTTTTATCTGCCTCAAAATCCGCAGAGCCTTCCAGGGTACCAAACATTCCAGTTGGATTCTGGAAGTAGATTTGGCCTGCCTGTCCTGCAGCTCCTCCAATATAAAAATCATCCGCCCCATCTCCGTCCGCATCCCCTACAGCAATGGCGGGACCAAACTGGGACATTTTGTGAGGCAGCAAAATCTGACGCCTGTGATAATCGTCGTAATCATTCTCCTGGTGGGTAAAATCAAATTCCATTCTTTCAGTCTCATCCGTAAAAAGGGCTTTCACTGAATTCTGGGAATTCCTGTCAGAGGGTTTGGCATCCTTATAACTGATTTTCAGAATCCGGTCAGCCTTGACATTTTCGAGGG
>CAYXKO010000420.1:0-2647 GCA_964465435.1 uncultured Saprospiraceae bacterium
CATCGACCTGCAGACCGCCATTGATATTGAACATTGGTTTCATCAATACTATGAGTCGCTTAAAGCTGACAAGGAAAATCATTATTTCTTCAACTCCAAAGAGCCAACGAGTGCTGAGGAACTCAAGGCGCAGAAGATGGCGCAGGCGAAGAACGAAGATGTCATCCGGAGGATCGGATGGAAGTCTATCATCAACCGATTGGTGGAGATCGGGGCCTTTAATGGGCGAGCCAAAACCTCCATCGAATCAGTGATGACTGCACCATTTACGGATGCCGTTAAGGTGGTATCTATTGACAACGCTAAGTAAATCAATGACCTATGATAGCAGAACAAGAAAACAATGTAGTCAGGAACGGAGCCAAAAAGCGGATCTGCAGGATCTGTTTTTCGGATTATAACCCGGACCTGAAGGTGTGTCCAAAGTGCACGGACATATCCGGTGGGGTTTCGTACCCGTCCGATTTCGTGACCAAAAGTGGCAATGCTGACAAAATATCGTACGAATTTTTGGCACAAACTAAAAAAGTGAAATAACCTATGGGAGCATCAACCAAACAGATTAGAAACAAAATCAAGGCGCTGGCCCAGGAGGATCAGGAGGCCCTGGACGGATTTATCGCCAAGCTTCCAGTGATGGTGGAGGAGCGCAGGGAAGTGAAGGAGAAGCTGGGGTCTGAGATCATCGAGGAGCTGAAAGCCAAAGGCAAGCATGAAGAGGCGGCAAAGCATGACCCGAAAAAGATTTACCAGCGGCTGTACGTCACCTTGGTGGAGATGGACCACCGCACCAATGCACATAAGGCGTTTGCCAAAAACGGGATCAAAGGGCTCCAGCAATACGAGCGGAGGGTCATTGACCAGGCATACAGGATGAGGGGCAAGTATCCGCACCTGTTCCCGGCTGGCACTGGCACCCAAAAGCCGGGATTCTGGCAGAGGCTGAAGGATATGATTAAGAGGACCCCCAAAAAGGCCAACTTATGAATGAAGCAGTAAAGTGGGCATCATCATTTTTGGTGGTAGTTATTGGATTGGTGTGTTTGGCCTGTGTAATTGCGAAGCCTGAATCTAAGTTTTTGGAAGCATGCGCATTTTTCTTCTGGGCGGGCATAGTCGTTGCACCCGCCATGGCCTGGTGGAAGACATTTTTTGATCACATCGAAAACCCAAGGAAGATATGAAGGAAGATATGAAGGATAATGTTGCTTCTGCAATAGCGTGTATTGTTGTGGCTCTAGGGGCTTGGGCATTTTGGGAGCTACCTAAGGTAGCAATGTGTGAAGAATTTATACGCCTTATTCTTACCTGGGCTGTCTGTTTACTTTTATTGTTTCCAGCACTCATGGCTTGGAGGGAAATTATTTTAATGATTTTTGATAAGCTCAAAAAATAACACATATGAACCACATCACCAGACAGAGGATACTGGGTCTGATTAAGGAGGCCGTGATCTTCATGCCGAGCGGCATGGGTTACAAGCGGCCCAATACATTTGCCATCATCAATGGATTATCAGACTTCAACAAGGACAATCTGGGCTACAGGACCGAGGACATTCAGAACAATGACGTATGGACCCGGAAGATGTCATCCATCAATCAGATGATAGTGGAGTATCCGGTGGTGGCTGCCCGTATCGCTTCCAATTCTCTGGATATGGAGAATGGATGGCAGGGGCAGTTGTGGGTCAGAAAGGACGCCATCCAGATTTACTGTCTTGATCGCTATGTGGAGCAAAAGAGCGGAGGCACGGCAGCGGATAGACGGAGCGTGACCCAGATCATGGATGATTGCGAGGCTGTGGTCAATAAGGTCATGGAGTACCTGAAGGCGGTCAGGCCGTACAAGGTCCAGGTTACAGCCGGGCAGTATGTGGAGGACTTCTATCACCCGGCCTTCATAGATTGGGCTCAGACCAATAACCGGATTGTAAGCTCCAACAGTTCAGAAGTCTTGAAGGAATTAAGCATTTACGAAAGCACCTACCGCAGGTTCCTTGACGAAAACCTTATTATCCGGACTGGACTGGTGGAGTACCCGACCTCCAAGGACATGGTTGTAGGCAGCTCCGCAGGTATCAACACCATATCCCTGGGATGTGATGACGGCCAGTTCACCTGGTCCGCTGAGGGTAGCAACATTTCACTTAACAGGCAAATACCGTTTGGAAGATGAGCGGTACTGAAGTAAACGAAGCGCCGAAATATACCAGGGCATTTTATGTCATGCCGGTAAAAATTGAAAGCTACGGGGTATATGTAAATAGCAGCCTACATCATGAGCTGCTTTTACAGCCACGGTTCATTGACAATACGTCCATGTGGCGCACTATCGGAATGTGTCTTCTTCACCCTGACCTTAACCGCAGAGCAGAACTCCAATGATCGACCAGGTTGCCATATTGGACCAGTTTGAAGTCAGCCTTCGGGAGCTGGCCGCTTTTATGATAGACGACTTGAAAAAGGAGCTATCTGAGCAGGGGCATATCCTTACAGGTACATTAAGGGACAGTATTGAGGTCACAGGCGTCAGGGCTGCCGCAGGATCGCAAGAGGCTTTCGTGTCACTTGAGGATTATTTCGGCATAGTGGACAGAGGAATCCGGAGCAACCGCATCCCATTCAATCCGGGATCTGGCAGGAAG
>CAYXKO010000421.1:0-2634 GCA_964465435.1 uncultured Saprospiraceae bacterium
CATTCATGAAACCCCTCCAATGCATAGAGAACTGCGTGACTGATCGCAGGTTTATTTGGTGAAAAACCAAGTTTGTTGAAAAACCCTTGCTCATTACGATTTGAAAACAAACATTCCAAGGACTCTCTTAGTTGTTCCTGCCATTTTTGTTGACCAAACTCCATATCAACTAAAACGACAGGCCATAAAGCTCTGGAGTAATAGGACGCGAAATATCCGTTAATATAAAGACCACGTTGCCAATACCCTTTAGAATTGATTCCCTCTGTGAGCCATCGATATGCTTTATGTATAGCCTGTTCAAATCGACTATCCAGTGAATACTGGTATAATTTCCTAAATCCAAACAATATTTGTGCAGTATTAAACGCACTTGGCTTGTCAAACCCAATGCCTGAATAAAAATATCCCTCCGGACTTTGAATTTTCAACAACCACTCACCAGATTGAAATGCCAGCTCTCTGCATGATTGATCATATCCTATTAAATTTTCAATCAGATAACCGGTCGTTTCAGGATAATCCCTGTTCCACGCAATAACCGAGGGAAGAAAAATCCAACGACTGTGCGGACAGCCTCCATGCCCATGCCTTTGCATGGCATTGACCAACCAATCAAAGCTATTGGCCTCCCTGGCGATAAGGGTTTCGTCAAATGCATCCATTGGTTCGGCAAAATAGGGTTAATTACGCGGTAAATGAAGTATCATTTTACATTCTATATGATTAATTTTGAGGTTTATTCGGCATGCTTTCTTCCACTTTTTCAGAAATATTACCCAGACCCACAAGGATATGCTATCTGGGCAGTCCGGAAAGCTTCTTTACCAGATGTTTCCTTCCCAAACTTCGTGAATTGCATATTGATCAATTGAAATGCATTCTCATACTTCAATCAGAGCCAACCTGTTCTCCTTCCCGGGCGGATATCATTCTTCGTCTAATGCTTAGACTAAGAAAAGTTAAAAACCGAATCCTTCTCTGGAGTAGCGGAATCTATTGGTCGTATTATTGCCAAGTGAACAACATTGATATTCACTTGACCAACCAATTGGAAAACCCAATAAGTAAATCCATGCTGTCCGAATCTGATCTGGTCATAACGGCAGGATTGAGGCAAAAGATTCCTGCAACGATTTTCTCATTGCCAAAATATGGAATGGTAAATTTTCATTATTCAATATTGCCAAAATACAGAGGTAGTCTTCCGGTTTTTTGGCAAAAGCTAGCCTCCGATCTAGCTTACGGCTATACTTTTCACCGAATAACGGACCAACTTGATTCAGGAGAAATCATTTTACAAAAACAGGTCGAAATATCCCCAACACTTAAGGATTCTGAAATATGCGACCAATTGACCAGCCATGCGTCACAGCAATTTCCCTGGGTATTGAATCAACTCCATGCTGGCCATAAACAACCCAAATCCATCCGCCCACCCTATAGGTTTCAGGAATACTGCAATTACATTCGCATATCCTTTTCACAGCCGCCCATGATTTGGAATACAAAATCAAAACAAACGAATTCTTTTATACTCGAGGATCGCTGGTGGGTACATATGGAGCTCAAAGAGATTTGTCCTTCATCCCAACATTCATTGACATTAAACGGGGCATCCCTCGTATTGCAACGAGAACACTATCGTTGGGTTATTCGTAAAATAAACTATTTACCCGCCATTTTATTTTACTTTCAACTACGAAAATTTGTTTGATCACTCCAGGAACGATTCTTCACCACAGCTTGCGCTGAATCATCTTTTTCGCTGGCAATTCACAGGATCCCTGTACATGAGTCTGCTACAGGTGGCTGGTATAATCCTGCTTGGCCAATTTCTTGGATACAAGGAATTGGGAATTTTTACCATTTTCCAACTCATCTTCCGGCTGGGAATAACCGTTTTAGATCCGGGTATGTACGTGTCCATCATTCAAAAGGCGGAATATCACCCCGAATTGATACTTAGGCAATCGAAAATCCAGAATCTGATTCTTTTGACCGGACTCATCATTCTCCTGGGATTCTTCATTTGGGAGTCCGAATATTGGTCTGATAATTATCTGATCGTATGCCTGAGTCTACTATTATTCACCATCATCGGGCGATGCAGTTTGTATCCATCGTTACTCACTCACCATCTCAAACAAAAAGAAATCAGTCTCGCCCAAATGACTGGTGCAACTCTTGAATTTATATTCCTATTTAGCACGATCTGGTCTTGGGATCCTGTTTTCGTATTTTGCACCGGGTTCGTAATACGCTTCAGCATATACTACTTGTTGTGCTACCTCCAATTCTTGAAATTACAATCGCATTCTGGATCTTCAGTGGATGTCGATGAACATATTCGGTTTTCCTCCTATCAAGTATTGAATCAGGGATTGGGATTTGTCCAGGGTAATTTTGATACCGTTTTGGTTGGTTCGGTTTTCGGATTAACCCTTCTGGGTCCTTACCACTTGGCTTCCGAATTGAGCTACCTCTTATTTTCGAAAATAAATCCCGTATTTAATAAGGCGATTTTTCCAGTACTGGCCAAATTCCGGAATGATCCTTAAAACATGCAAAAAATCGTTATTGAAGTTCTGGTAAGTGACGCTTTAATTACCTTATTTCTGTTCTTTTTATTTT
>CAYXKO010000422.1:0-2632 GCA_964465435.1 uncultured Saprospiraceae bacterium
CTTCCTGGTATAATGATTATGTTCATACTCTCCGCTTTCCTTGTATGACAGGCCATCTGCGTGCCAATGGTATTTGTCCAGCGCACAAATGGTATCATAAAACCTATATTCGGGCAAGATGGTAAGAAACAGCTGATGAACCAAGTCGCATCCGTCCCTTGATGTGGCGTCCAGGCGGAAATGGCCGCTGTTTCTGTAGGTCACCCCATTGACCGGCCATGTATATTCCCTGCAAGCCTCCAGGGTGTCGAGGATATCATATTGATCAAAGACCCGGAGATTTACCTTGATCACGGAGTCACAGCCAAACTGACTTGACCTTGGCAAAACAATATCACCGGTCCGGTTTTCAACATCAAAATGTTTTGAATGCAACGATACCGAACCTCCGGGACAGATAGCAGTATCCAAACTGGAATAAGACAGGCCATAAAAGCTGATGCTGACATGAATCACAGAGTCGCAGCCAAACTGGTTCAAGCCAGGAAGCAAAATCCTTCCGTTCGGATTCAACGAATCAAATCGCTGTCCATGCAAGGAGACATGCTCTCCCGGACAAATTGTAAGATCGATGGCTGAAGAAGACTCCGCCAGAATCTTTAAATGAACATTTATCACCGAGTCGCAGCCATATTGATTGGCTGCGCTGAGTAACACACGGCCCGCCGTTCTGCCGGCATCAAACACCTCATTGTGAATGACAATTTTTCCGGAAGAACAGACCACAGTATCAAGCGAAGAGGCGGACTCTGCCAGAATGTTCACATTAACCCTGATGAAAGAATCACAGCCAAACTGATTGGCCCCCATCAGCCGGATCAAACCAGCAGTGCGCGAGGCGTCAAATGTTTCGTTGTGTATAACAATTCTTCCTCCAGGACAGAAAGATGTGTCCAGGTCATAATCAGTATGAGGATTGAAACTCAGACTGACCATCAATACAGAATCACACCCCCTGTGATTCGCACCATCAAGCAATATAGCCCCCGATGGCCTGGTCTCATCAAATGTCTCACCGTGCAGGACCAATTTCCGGCCGGAGCAGAGCGCGGTATCCAGCATGGATGAACTCAAGTTCTTAATCTGACTATGGACCCAAATCAGGGAATCGCACCCGAATCCGGAGGGGTTGGGAAAATGAACCATTCCCGATGGATTGGCCTCTGAAAACCAATGGGATCCCAGCTGAATGGAGTCACCTTTACAAATTTCCAAAACAAGAGTGTCGGGTGAGCTCAGATCACAACCAACCAAACCAAAATCCAGAGAAAAATCGTTTTCCCCATCCTTTCCAGTGAGGTATTGCAAAGTGACCTTATCCACGAATCTGTTTGGAATGCCCACCACCCTTTCGGCGTCCGAATCGTTCTCGGAATTACCAAAATTCAACCTGGACCTGAACCTGGTCGTCTCAAAATTTTTTCCATTTAAAAGAACCTTGTTGTCGAAGTAGTTGGAATCAGCTCCTAACTGGATTGTATAAACTGACTGTGGGTCCAGACCAAGGAAATAATACAGCCCCAAAGTATCTGATGCGGTCATTCGAATGAGGGAATCCTTTGCATCAAAGAGCAAGACGGGCACATTGGAAAGAGGCTGCTCACCCGGGTCCTGTACGCCATCCCGGTCACGGTCGTGCCATATGTAATTGCCAAGTGATACGCCCAGTCCCATTGGCCGCGAAGAATTGATCAAAACCTCGACATCACCCAGTCCGGCAGATTTTCCAAAAGTGCCGTATTCACCGGTGAATATGTTGTAATTGACCACTTTCCTGCCAATGGAATTATCGATCTGACTCCAGCCATTTGACCAGATGTTGGCAGGATCCATCAGGGTCGCGACGATGGTATTGTAGCTGGGATGTATGGCGAGTGCACCCAGAACACTTTCCTGGTGACTGAAAAAACCATCTTCAAAATAAAACTCCCCGCCACAAACACCCTGCCCGTTGTTGGCTCCCAGGGTCGTATAATAACCCGAAGTGCCGTTTTGCTCCATCAGGTATTCCCCCCGGATCTTGAAAAATTTAAGATTGTCCCCACCTGAAAAACAGATATACCTCAATCCGTCCCTCGTATTGGTGCCGTAATCGCGTCCCCCGGTCTGATACCCGTAGCGATCCCCGAGTGAAACGATCATATTGCCTTCCGAGTCAAACTCAATATCTGAGAGTACCGGCACCGGCCCGCAAACCACGTCTGCCCGGATGTGGTAGTAATAAAAATTGGAATTCCAGGGCCTGAAGGTAGAACAGAAATTACTTTCCAGAAATCCCTTTGTATAATTCAATTCAAAGGAGAGCACCGTGGCAAAAGACCCGTTTTTGAAGGCATACACGACGGCCTTCAGGTCATCCGGATCACCCGATGATTCTGCAGAACAAACCCCACCTACATAAAGTGTACCGTCCTTGTACTTCAGACCCCAGGGCCTCCAGTCAGGGGAGGCAGAACAGGCAGGATCCGGAATGGGAATTTCCTGAATCCGATCCGGTGTGACCGGTACCTGAAGCGGATTGCCCAGGGCGATGATTACCAGAGAGCGGTTATGCAGGTTGACCACATACAGGGTATCTTCCGCTTCATTCATATCCAGGTCTCCCAGACCCCACTTTCCGATTTTATCAAAG
>CAYXKO010000423.1:0-2618 GCA_964465435.1 uncultured Saprospiraceae bacterium
TGAAGGGCCGCTGAGATTTTGCCCCCCTGCAAACAAGATCTTATTGCCTATAACCGTTGCAGCCATACACATACGTGGAGTCGATAGTTTGGCTGCGCTCCAGGTTTTGGTCTTCAGGTTATAAATATCCACTACATCCTGTACAATCTCAGAACCAATCTGTCCGTCAAAAAACAAGCCCCCTGCAAACATCACCTGATCACCAGAGGCTACAGCGCTAAGCCCAAGTCGGGGCAATGGCAATTCCATCACATTCCAAAGTCCGGTTTGGCTGTCATATACATCAATACGGGAAGAAACAGCGCCATTAGCCACCTGCCCTCCCGCAAACATCACATGCTGTCCGGTACTCACAGGACTAAGCATCCGCCGGGCCTCTGATAACTCAGCCTGCGTCCATTGCCGGCTCAGTGTATCGTAAATATCCACCCGTGTCTGCAAAGTTCCATCGGAGTTCCACCCGCCTGCAAATATCACTTTGCTACCGGCGCTTGTGCCCTCCAGCCAATCTCTTCCAATGGACAATTTATCATACGTCCACTTTCCGGCTTTGGTATCATAAATCTCCACTTTATCGGTAGAAAATTGCCCTGAAAAGTCAGGCTTAACAGCAAAACCACCGGCAAAGTAGACTTTGTCACCTAAAACAGCAGATCCCATATGGTCTTTGTATTCCGAAAGTTCTGTTTTCGACCATTGAGCCCCGGCTGATGTGATAGTGCAAAATAGCAATGCGAGAATCCTGGGCAAGTTTTTCATTTCTGTAAATTTATAATTTCTCTTATGGCAAATGTTACTTGATGCGAAAGTAAAAGATGGTCCCCTTCCAAATTCTGATAATCCTCATGAGAAAGCATGATTTAAGTCAACTGCGAAAAAACGTCTCAGTCGAAATAAGAGTATGATGAAATTGGCAGAGAAAATTTGACTATTCAAAATTTCAAGCTCCTTCCACGATATTATTCTTGACTCATTCAGTTTCCCCAAATCGTCCTGTCATCTCAATCAAATTCCCATTGCAGAACCATCCAGAATCAAACAGTCACACGAAACATTTTCCATCACTTGACTCAGTCACTGCTTGTCCAATTTGGCACATTTCTTTTCCAGTGTCTCCATTCGAATCAACAGTTGCTCAATGGTTTTTTGTTGTTGCTCAATGACCTGCTGTTGTTCCTGTATGGCCCTGATCGCAACAATTCCAAAACCCGCGTAATCCATGGTATATACATCCGCTCCGCCATCACCGCTGTGCTGAACGAGTTCGGGAAACAATCGCTGGACATCCTGTGCCAGAAATCCCAGGGTTTCGGGATCATGGGAATCCTGTTCCAGAAATCGGTACCGCTTGGGCTGGAGCTGCAATACCGAACCCAGCACAGATCCCAGAGGCAGGATATCCTTTTTGAGTCGCTCATCTGAAGCAGAGGTATATACCCCGCTGGCATCGTTAAAATATCCCTTCAGAGCATTTTTAAAGTAAAGTTCGAGGTTGCCGTTGGCGTTCTGGACATACAGATTCCAGAAATTACCACCGGTGCCTGCATTCTGCAAACGAAGACCCATACGCCCGCTTTCAGTGGCAAAATCCTTGATCTCCCGGTGTATGAGATGCAGGTCGCTGATCGGGGAGATCGTGCGGATACCAACGATACCCTTGCCGTTGATGCTTAGTACATCTCCGGCCCGGTCGTTGTAAAAATTGAGACGATCCTGGCTGGAATCCCCATTGTTGATGAACCCTGCGACACTCCAGAAATGATCGGAGTTTTGATTTTTGAAACTGATCCTGGAATAGTCAGTTGCATTCTCTGTAAGCATCAGATGCGGATCGCGCACCGTGCTGTTGTGATAGATCTTTAACCGCCCTTCCGGACTGGCCGATCCTACAGCAACCCTTCCCTCCTTGTTGAAGAAAATCCTTTGGTTAGCGGCCTCACCAGCAAGCTGGCTGCTCAGGACCAACGATTCACCTCCATCCAGGGTGGAAAAATACCATTTATCTCCGCCTGGAAAACCCAGCTCCATCCTTCCGACATTGGTATTGACGCGCATGACACCATTAACCTCCAGTTTTACATCCGGGTCGCTCACACCGATTCCCACATTGCCTGCACCCGTTGCCAAAGCCGCTCCGCTACCTGCCGTTTCAAAGAAGCCACCCTTTGCCCCATTGCTGCCATATCCATAGACACCCGTACCGGTGGCATTGTCTGAGCGGCCCAGTATGCCTGACACGGGACCTGAAGCAGAGGAATAACCCACGACTCCGTATCCTTGCCGGGACGACCCGAACACTGCCCCGCTGTTGAGCATACCGATGGTAGATCCATCTCCATGGCGTCCATAGATGGAAATACCATTGCTGTTGCTGCTGTTGGTCACCTGAAAGGCTGCAGCGCCGGCTGCAAGGGTGCTTCCGCTGTAAGGCAGGGCCAAACCCTGCGGAAGGCTGACAGAACCTCCACCAGGGGACAGGCTCAAGGTCTGACCCATGAGCGAAAGCGACTGGATCTCATTGGTACTGCTGAGGTCTCCTGTATTGCTGAGGGTTGCTCCGTCGATTTGAATCCCCGGTCCGGCTCTGTATGGGAAGGGCTCGGGAAGTGTAACTTGAT
>CAYXKO010000424.1:0-2606 GCA_964465435.1 uncultured Saprospiraceae bacterium
CTCAGGAGCCATCCGGGCATTGGGATGGTTGCCCACAATCAAATCCAGGTCGCCATCGAGATCCATGTCAAAAAACGAGGCGGTTATGCTGAAGGCATTGTCGTTGATGCCCATTTCCGCTGCCTTCTCGGTAAAGGTGAGGTTCCCGTTGTTCATGAACATGAGGTTCTCCCTGCCCTTGGGGTCTTCCACCGAAAACGCCCTGCAGATATAAATGTCCCTGAACCCGTCGTCATTCACATCCGCTACGGCCACACCGGTACACCATCCTCCATATTTGGAAATGCCAGACTTGTCCGTGATGTCCTCAAATTTGAAATCACCCTTGTTCAAATACAAGCGGGTAGGCACGAGATTTCCGGTGAGCAAAATATCGGAAAGCCCATCGTTGTTTATATCCACGAGGGCCACACCCCCACCGTTGAAAATGTTGATGTACTCCAGTGGATTGGGCAAGTTGGCAGGATCCAACCTGTTCTCAAAATCAACACCCGACTGCTTTGAGTCAATGAGTTCAAATGCCGGCAGATCCGGGTTGATGCCGGAGCGTCCGCCATCGCCGGAACATGCTGATAAAATAAACAGACAAATTGCTGAAATTCCATAAAAGATACCTTGTATGATTCGTGCGTTTATTTTCATTTCTGATACTTCATTAAGGATTAATTAATAAAAAGCATGCTCGATTTATGACTCAATATATGTTCTGAAAATAGTACAGTGCATTGTTGTTGTTTGCAACGAGTATCCCATATTTTCCATCCACCTTGACCGCCTTGATATCCTTGACGTCATAGGGGACAAAAAAACCGGATTCCAGGGGTGCAATCGGAAAGCTCATGATGCCGTCCTTGGTGCCTTTGAAAAACATCCCCACACCGGCGTCCGCACGCGTGGTTTCTATTTCCGAATTAAACATGTTACCTGCAAATACGAGATCCTTGTGGCCATCCCCGGTAAAATCTTCACTGGCGAAAGCCTGTATGGTGGAAAACTGAGCAAGCGGGATGAAAGGAATGGGTTTGAATTTTCCGCCTTCGTTCTGGAAGATCATGCTTTCAAACATGTAAGCCTTGTACTGAAGACCCTTGTCCAGTCCCTCCCCATATATATCCTTGATCGTGGCATTGGCGAATGAATTATAATTGGGGAATTTTGAGCCTATTTCCGGGACCTGTTCTGAAGAACACTGCTTCCCTCTCACAGGCACCAGATCGCCACCGTTGTATTTCGCAAGGACGATATCGTAGGTTCCGTTCTTGTCATAATCATCGCAATACACCATAAATGGTTTTTCAGGACTGGCATGGAATTTATAATTCAATCCCAGATTGCCGCCCAGAAGGTCCATATCCCCGTCATGATCGAAATCGACTGCCATGATGGTATTCCACCATCCTTCTGTCTGCGTCAATCCATACTGATCAGAGTTTGTACGGGTCAGGGTACCCTTGTTGTTGAGGAAAAATGTCAGTGGCATCCACTCGCCTACCAAAACCAGGTCCAGTTGCTGATCGGCATTCAGGTCGATCAGTGCCCCACCGGTCACCATTCCTATTTCTTTGAGCTCTGCAGCTTTTTGTTCCGTGACATCTGAAAATACACCGGAGCCATTGTTCTCGAAATAGTAAGACCTGGGCGCATAGGGATACTTATCAGGAATCACGCGTCCTCCCCGGATGATATCCTGATCCCCGTCGCCGTCAAAATCGTATGCCATGACAAGGGATCCGCTGGATTCAGTCCGTGGAACGGCAGAAATATTTCTCTGGAAGATCCCCTTGCCATTGTTGAAATAAAGCCGGTCCTGATACACCAGGTGGCCGTATTCCATCTCCGTTCCTCCCGAAACGACATACAGGTCCTTGTCTCCGTCGCCATCTGCATCAAAGAATATGCTTTGCATGTCTTCGTAGTCCTTGTCGCGCTCCAGAGAGTTTTGTTTCTGCAAGACAAATTTTCCACTGTCAGCCTGAAAATAAACAGCACCACTCTTTTTTCTCGGGCCACCTATAAAAAAGTCCTCTTTACCGTCTCCATTGACATCAGCCACAGAGATGAAGGGACCAAGGCGACTCATCCTCTGAGGAAGAAGAATCTGATTTTTATAATCGTCATAAACATTTTCCACATGGTGGTAGATGGGATCGATTTTCTGCTCGGTACTTTCAGAAAAAATATTTCTCAATTTGGGAGGACTCGGAAATCTTTTTTGTCCGGTGCTGTAGTCCACATTCAAAACCTGGTTTGCAGGCACGTTGGTTACTTCAACATAGGTAAAATCTGGCCACTGCACCGTGATCTTGTCCACCTTTTGCACCTGGTCCAGGCCAAAATGAGCGTAAGGTTCGCTGGCAGACAAATATCCACGGGTGCTTCTCACCTGGACAAACTGTGCCTTTCCTTCGTAGTAAATGGTCACCTTGGCTCCTTCTCCGGTGGTATTCATGGGTGCCCCCTTGCAGGCTATGCGCAAATAATTCCTTGTCCCGTTTATGTTGTTCTCATACAGAAAAGCAGGGTCATCTACGTTGTTGACTACCAGATCGAGGTCGCCATCGTTGTCGTGGTCGCACAGGGCGGCACCATTGGAAAAAGTCTGATCC
>CAYXKO010000425.1:0-2604 GCA_964465435.1 uncultured Saprospiraceae bacterium
AATGAAGTCAATGCCTGGCATCTACTGGGCAACGCTTATTACAAGCAGGAGAAATTCACTCTGGCCATCGAAGCGCTGGACCGTTCCCTGGAGCTCGCAAAAAGCTACAGGGATGATAAATTTCCACCACTCCTGGACCACAGCTTTGCGACCATATACAAGATCCTGGGTGACTATCCGCGTGCTGCAGAATACGCCATCCGGGCGATCAAAGGGATCAAAGAATCATCCTATCCGGACGTGAGAAGTCAGATCGGTTATTCCTATGCCCTGCTGGGCAACATCATGCAGGCACAAAAAAGAGACAGCCTGGCCATGCAATACTACGAAGAAGGATATCGGGCTACTGAGCACATGGATCGGGATCAAGCCCAAAACATGCTCCTGAACCTGGCCAATCTAAAATACAAAATGAAACAATACCAGGAAGCCAGGAAATTGGCCTTAAAAATATTGGATCATGACACCCTGCAATGCCAATCTGACGATGACATGTATGCCTTTCTGATCCTCGCCGAGATCAACCGCACCGAAGCAAAGAATACAGAAAGTCTGAGATACATGAAAGCCGCTGCAGACTACACCCGCAATAAAAATCTCGATCTGGACCACGATGCCATCATCAGTAAAACCATTGGATTTAAAATCGAACTGGGGCAATGGGAGGAAGCGGCCAAAATGCTCTCCATGCTTGAATCCCGTTCCATGCAAAAAGGTGCCGCTCCGGAGGGTCCTGAATATTACAGACTTAAATACAGAATAGAACAAGCCAGAGGTAACTATAAAGATGCCGTGCGCTATCAACAAAAGTACCTTGCCGCCAAAGACAGCCTTTGGAGCCTTGAACAAGCCAGGACAGTAAACAAAATGGAAATCCTCTATCGGGTGGGAGAGCACGAGAAAAAAATCAAGGAACTCAAGTCAGTAGCGCAACTGGAAGAAACCAAACGCAACAGAAACTACATCATCGCCAGCCTTCTTCTGATCGGGCTGACCAGCACCGTACTGCTCAGCTACAGAAACTCAAAGATCAAACAAAACTATTTTCAGGTGCAAATGAGTAACCTCAAGGCTCAGAATCAGGTAATATCCATGCAAAGCATGATCAACGGCCAGGAAACAGAAAGAGCCCGAATAGCAAGAGAATTGCACGATGGACTTGGCGGACTTTTGTCTGCCACCAAAATGCACTTCCTGTCCCTTCTGGACCAGGTCCCGGAGATCAAGCAAACTGAAACGGCTCAAAAATGTCTGTTGCTCCTGGACAACTCTGCCAAAGACCTGAGGGGCATCGCCCATAGCATGATGCCGGAAATCCTCATGCAGCGCGGACTGATCAAGGCGGTGGAAGCCTATTGCGAACAACTGAACGGGAGCAAGATCGTCCAATTTGAGTTCCTGCATTATGGCTTTGACAAAATGTTAAAACCCAATGTTGAAGTGATGATCTACCGGATTCTCCAGGAACTCATGAACAACATCCTGAAACATTCCAGGGCAAGCCATGCGATTATTCAAATCACCAAAACCGAAAATACCCTGCAAATCACGGTGGAAGACGACGGCATCGGGTTTAAAATGGAAGAAGGAAAGAACGAAGCCGGCTCTGGACTAAGCGGCATCCGGCAGCGGATTGATTTCCTGAAAGGGAATCTCTCCATCGATTCCCGGGACGGGGTCGGCACAACGGTTTATATGGAATTTGTGCTCGACGAATCCCGAAATAGTGAAAATATTTGAAGTGAAGGGTGTGTCGAAGCAGGTTATATTTGCCGGTATCTAACAATCAATTGATGCACATTGTAGTCATTGATGACCACCCGATTGTACTTGAAGGCGTCAAAATGATCCTTCAGACCATCCTGTCCAGCGCCGACATCCAAGTGGCAAAAAATGGTCAGGAGGGACTTGATATTCTTCATAAAACAGATGTCGATTTGATTTTCCTGGATATTGCTCTGCCAGATATCAACGGAGTGGAATTATGCAAGCAAATCAGACCTCTGTATCCAGGTATTAAAATAATCGGATTCAGCGCCAACCAGGAGGTCGCCATTGTATCAGAATTTGTCAAAAACGGCGGGAACGGATTTTTACTCAAGACGGCCGACAAGGCTGAATACGAATCCTGTATCCAAACCGTGATGAGGGGGGAATTGTATTTGGGAGCAGATATCAAGAATAAACTACTGGAACAGTTGATCGTACCCAAGGAGATCAGAAACTTCCCAAGCATCACGCGCAGGGAAAAAGAGATCCTTCTGCTCCTCATGGAAGGAAAAACGGGGCCTCAGATTGCAAAATCTCTCTTTTTAAGTCCGCTGACCGTAGAAACCCATCGGAAGAACCTGATGCAAAAATACCAGGTAAATAATCTACAATCCCTGATCAGCAAATTGAAACAGCTGGGAGTGATTTAGTCAAACAACAAAATGATACCCTCAAGCAGCTTCAGAAGATTTCGTCCGGGTTCAATCAAGAACCCTATCTCCCAAGGAGACCCCAACCAGACCGGCAAACATTCGGTCCTTAGCAATAAAAAAAAAGCCATAAATATTTGTTTGACAAATACTTATGGCTATTAGATGTGATTCCGTCTGGATT
>CAYXKO010000426.1:0-2600 GCA_964465435.1 uncultured Saprospiraceae bacterium
ATTGCCATCTCCCATGGGCCGACCGGCACAACCAGTAAACAAGGAGGCATTGGTTCCAACTGTACCCGGGGCGTGGATGTAGATACCACGGGTCTCTCCAGGCTGCATGGTGAGACAGCCCACAACGGTGCTGTCAACCTGGAGCGGCGGACAACGCTTTATCGTATCATATCTTGCACCTGTCAACAGGTTAAAGCTGTCGATAACGGTAGTAAATTGAGCACCAGACCTTGGCGTTCTGGTGGCACAAAGGGTCCAGGCAGATCTCGTCGCCTGTACGGCGGCATGACCACCCGGATTGGTTGTATAATATATATTGTGCGGAACATTCGCAAAAGCACGCTCTCCCAATAACTGAAGGTTCAGCAAACTGCCTGATGTATTCACAAGGTCAAACATCACGCCCCAGCTGGCTGCGCCCCCCGTGATAGACCAGTAGCTGGCCGGAGGCAAGCATACCGTGGCCGTGTTGCGACCTCCGAAATAAGCACCACCCGGGCAATCATCCATGGCCATAAACGGCGGAGCATTCCAATATCCCTCGCATTCACCGGGGCCCAGATTGATGGTCACGGGACTTTTAGAAGGGCAACCCATGATTACCGGAGGAGTATTATCACCTACCCTTACATTTTGCAAAAGGGTCATTTCCTCACAATTGTATTTATTAAAGGAAGTCCACGTAATGGTGTGCTCTCCCAAAGGAAGGTCGATCAGACCCTCACAAGTGTGCGTTTTATCATTGATTGCCTTGAAGCGGCTGGTGGGAATGGCAAGATCGATTTCCACCCAACTTTCATCACAATAAGGAAAATGGGTTTTCCCCGGAGGCGCAATCAGGGAATTTGGTTTCAAATACCACCTGAGTCCTGCGGTGATCTGACTGTTAAAATCGCAGTAGGCCATTTCGCATTGGCTGGTGACAAGCTCACAATCAGCACCGCCAACCCGGCAAATAATATTTCCTTCTTCGTCAACCAGCACCAGATCCTCCCACGGCCTGTTGGACAGATCGCCTGTGGCACGCATGGTAATGGTCACATTGGCACATTCGGCCGTTGGCACATTGTCAAAATGAATGTGGGTTGTATCCAGGTGAATGTCCCCGAAGAAAAGGGAAAATTGCAAATCAAACCTCTTGCTTAAAAAGTTTGGCGGAGAGGATGGATCCGGATAACACCCACAGTCTGAGGTGGTAAATTCCGGACACGCCAATGCCAAAGCAGCAGAGCAGGTAGCACCACTACCCTCCAGACTGGAGGAAGCAAGAGGCTTAAATCCGCAATTCTGAGCAGAAAGCCTAAGGAATCCCAGCAGAAGGATCAAAAGAGTAAACTTCGCGTTTTTCATGAGAATTGGTTGGTTCAGAAATACTTGTATTATAAATTGACATCAGGTCCGAATCAATTTGCTTCGTCATCGGACAATCAGAAAACTTTAATTTCAGCAAGGAGGGAAATAAAAAACCTTCATTTTGTATCCCGTAGGCACGAGAATCGAGCGATGTGCCAGGGGACACATACCTAAAGAATGGGAATCCAAGAATGGACTGCCCGATCAGCTCAAAAACAAATAAACAAATGAAGAAATATGTAATATATAGACAACCAAGGCTTTCAATAAAGCCAAATTCATTTATAGGCGGTAAATAGCCAAAATGATTCATGAGTTTCAAGGTTGGTTTTGGTTCAATGCAATGAATCAGTCACAAATCTATAGCATTCAAACGGATATCTCAAAACTTTTTCTTAATTTTTTTAAGGATTGCCCTAATATTTGGTTTTCACCCTCAGCTATGAAATTAGACCTTTATATATATGTGTATTTTTTAATCTGAAATTATAAATACAAATGAATTCTAAAAATCAAAGCAGCGTTTACTAACTTTGAGGGCTCATTTTACTAAAAGGGGATCATGAAAAGTCTTGTCTGCAAATTATTATTTTCCTTAATTCTGATATTTACCGGTCACACGGCCGCGTTTACCCACAATTCTTTTGTCCCATTATCTATGTGGGAAGAATGCGAATTGGCAGAAATGCAGCTTACCAAATCCGACTGTAACGCAGAGAAGCAATTTTACGTCACCATCAATTTCCTTCATAAAAACACTTCCGACTGCTTTACCCTCAAAGGCAACGGGGTCACTTACGGAACTTTCAAATACTCCAACCTGCCGATCAAGATAGGCCCCCTGAAAGGAGATTGCACCACCAGCTATGGTTTTGTTGTCCGGGATTGCGAAAAAGAAACCTGCGTACTTGAAAAGGCCCTTGGAAAAGTCTGTTGTGAGTCCCCTAACGACTGTAAGCTATCTGAACTTCAGCTAACCAAGTCAGATTGTAACGCCGAAAAACAGTTCTTCGTCACCATCAATTTCCTGTACAAAAACACGTCTGACTGCTTCACCGTCAAAGGAAATGGAGTCACCTATGGCACATTCAAGTATAAAGACCTCCCAATCAAAATAGGCCCACTCAAAGGGGATTGCACCACCAGTTACGGATTTGTCATCAGGGATTGTCAAAATGAAAAATGCGCCCTGGAAAAGGGACTTGGAAAGGTTTGTTGCGAAACTCAGAGTGACTGCAAACTGTCTG
>CAYXKO010000427.1:0-2590 GCA_964465435.1 uncultured Saprospiraceae bacterium
TCCATTCTTTTGCACCAGGCACAGCGGTCAGTATAGACATCCACAAGTACCTTTTTCTTGTGCTTCTTCATCATCACTTCCATTTGCTCCCAGGACATCCATTCAATGGAGCTGGATTGGGCGTATAGGAAATTCGCGATTCCCAAAAAGAAAAAAGTAAATAAAAAACCAATGCTTAAATATCTTAAACCTAGATTCAGCATCTATTTCAAAGGATTTAACATGACAAAATAACAAAATATCGCTCTATTGTTCAATAGGTGCCCCATGAAATACGGATATTTTAAAACAACTTTAACTAATATTTCTAATAAAGGTCAAATCATCGTAATCTATTGAAAAATAATCTGTTCTGAGGCCTGACAGGGTAGGGGCCCTGACTCCTTCCGCCAACCTTAATTTGCTATTTTTGATTACCCTGGCTTCATCCCACAAGCCACCCTCAATAAATTGTTGCAAGGTAAAGGAACCTCCTTCTACTATGACGCTTCCAATGTGCAATTCCTTGTACATATAATGCAGAATGTCCTTCAACTCTTTAATATCTCCACCAATGCGTTTAAAGCCGGCTGGCAATTCCTGTCTTCTGCAAAAAATATACTTTTCGGGGTCAACTCCCGGCCAATTTCGCACTGTAAGTAAAGGTTGATCAATATCATAGGTCCTACCTCCGACGACTATTGAGTCAAATTCGGACCTCCATTTATGCACCAAAATATCTGTTGAAACAGAAGAAATTTTGGTTTTTTGGTTCGTCTTGGCCAGAAATCCATCAGCAGATTCAGCCCACTTCAGCAAAATATAAGGTCTTTTCTGGTTTTGATTTACCGCAAACTGCCGGATCAGATCTAAAAACAAATCACTTTGGTTTGAGACTTCCACCCGGACATTATTGGATCTCAGCAACTCAATTGATTTTCCGGCCATGAGCGGATTAGGATCATGACAGCCCACGACCACGCTTTTGATCTTATTGGACAGGATCAAATTCGTACAGGCAGGAGTTTTGCCATGGTGGTTACAGGGTTCAAGAGAAACATAAAGGGTGGATTTTTCAATTAAGGGCCTGTCCTCTGTTTTTACATTCCTTATTGCCTCAACTTCTGCATGAGCCCCCCCAAAAGAACCATGCCATCCTTCACCTATAATCCTGTTGTCGTATACCAACAATGCACCAACCTGGGGATTGGTCTTCAATAAGGGAAATGCCCGTTTGGCAAGCCGGATGCAATATTTCAAATATATATCATGATTATTTTGCATTTATCCTAAATTGCATCCTGTTCAGACAAAAGTAATGGAATTATGAAAAAGCTTCTGATAGAGTTTTCCGGCACCTTAATACTCAGCCTGATCCTGGTCATTGGAGCCATTCAGGACAACTGGATGGTGGCATCGGTTTCAACGGGTCTTGTCTTGATGGGCTTAATCTATTCCGGTGGACATGTGTCCGGCGGCCATTTCAATCCTGCCATAAGCATAGCAGTATTTCTGCGCGGGCGTTTGGGTATTAAAGACCTGCCGGCATATATCCTGGTTCAATTTTTAGGAGGTGCACTGGGCTCTGCGATTGGAGTGTTACTGATCACAGGAAAGTCAGGAGAAGGCCATCTGATCGATCAACAAATCCTGGCAGCCCTGATTTGTGAAATATTGGGAACATTTGCACTCTGCTGGGTATTCCTGAATGTTGCCTCATCCAGAGCTACCATCGGCAATTCATTTTATGGAATTGCCATGGGTGGGATTCTTGTAGGAGGCATGATGACTTTGGGAAAAATTTCAGGAGGAGCTTTCAATCCATCCCTGGCATTAAGTCTGGGGATAAGCAATATTTCAGGGTTCGGCAATATTTGGGTTCATTGGGTCGGTGAGGCAATTGGCTCTGTCGGGGCCGCCTTTGTTTTTATCTGGGTACACGGAAAAGATTGAACCAATCTGGTCTTAAAATTCTGAGGCATACCCTATGTAGCTGAATGGACTTAAATCCATCAGCTCTTGCTTTACTTTTTGATCAACGTCAAGAGATGCGATAAATTCATGCAGCTCCTGTTTGGTGACACTTTTCTTGCCTCGGGTAAGATCCTTCAGTGTCTCATAGGGATTTTTGAAATTCTCCCTCCTCAATATGGTTTGTATTGCTTCGGCTAGGATCACCCAATTGGATTCCAGGTCTTCCGTGAGTTTTTGATGATTCAATTCCAGCTTCTCGAGTCCCGACCTTATTGATTTCAAAGAAATAAGCATATGGGCTACCGGGACACCCAGGTTTCTGAGCACAGTACTGTCAGTCAGGTCTCTTTGCAATCTGGAAACAGGCAGTTTCTCTGCCAGGTAGGAAAGAATCGCATTAGCGATGCCAAGGTTACCCTCGGCATTTTCAAAATCGATGGGATTGACCTTATGGGGCATGGCCGAAGATCCAATCTCGCCTTTAACGCTTTTCTGAGAGAAATATTCAAGGGAAATATAAGTCCAGACATCCCGGCAGAGATCGGTTAATACGGTATTGATTCGAATCAGGCAGTGGCACCACTCCGAAATCTCGTCGTAATGCGCAATTTGTGTAGTAGTTTGCTGCCTTGAAATC
>CAYXKO010000428.1:0-2588 GCA_964465435.1 uncultured Saprospiraceae bacterium
CTTGCTCCGGTAGGTACTGTAAAATTGATGTTTGAATTATTGATGTTTTTGGAAATGATTTGGCCTACCTGCTCCCCGCCATCGGCAAAATCCCCATCCCGGTTGTAATCGATGTATATTCTGAAGTAGGTGTTTTTCTTATTACCGGAATAACCCGGTGACACCGTTATGGTATAGGCAGTGCCGGGCTTGATGTTCGTGGAAGAGGAGCTGCCATCGAAATAACCGCCATCGCTTCCCGAAGCGCGGGTGATGCTTCCTAGCGCCACATAATCGATGAATCCCAGCGAGGTGCTGCTGCCATTGGAAGCGCAATGAATGAGAAAATCAGACTGACTGAAATTGCTGCTACCGGATCCGCAATTCGCTTTAACCCGCCAGTCGTAACGATTGGGGCCGAGGGAACTAATGGTGATACTGTTTGTGTTGGTACCCGGGGTGGAGGTCCAGGTGCCTGAATTGGAAGCCTTGTAATCCACAGAATAGCTGGTAGCCCCGGCGACTGCACTCCAACTCAGGTTTACCTGGCCGGAGGTGTTGCTGACATAGCTCAGATTTATGGGATCTCCGCATTCGCTTGCAGTCGTAAAGGAAGATTGACTAAACCCGGATGTGTCAGAACCGCAATTGGTTCTTACCCTCCAGTCATAGCTGGTATTGGAAGACAAACCTGTCAGGTTATAGGAAGTTGAACCCGTATTGGAAGCAAGTAAGGTCCAGATGCTGCTGGAGCTGAGTTTATAATCAAGCTTGTATCCGGTGGCGCCGCTGACCGCATTCCAGCTTAAGGTGGCGCTGTTGGTTGTGATATTGCTTGTGTTGAGTCCTGTTGGGTTTTCACAGGTAGATCCTATGTTTTGGAGCTCGCTTTCCCAGACGCCACGGCCGTAGGTAGCAACGCGAAGCTTGTTGCCTGATTTCTGGATTTCCACTTCGTTGATGGCAACCAATGGCAATCCGGTGGCGTGTTCTGCCCAGGTATTGGTGATGCTGTCCCGGTAATATACACCGATGTTCATCCCAACGTAAATGGTGCCGCTGGCATCCTCATCCACAACGACGGAACGGGCAGAAACAGAAGGTAGTCCGGTGGATATATTGGTGAAGGTATCTCCCCGGTTGGTGGAGACGTAAACCCGGTTGGTTGAGCTGTTGCAGCTGATCCAGATTTTGGAAGGATCGTTTTTGCTGACAAATATGGAGGTAATGCTGGCCGGTGCTGTGATCGAAGACCAGTTTGCTCCGCCATCCGTGGTGCGATACAGGGTCGCTCCCTTGGAGGTGTAAATGTACCTGGTATTGGAAGGCGCAACCGCAAGAACGTCCAGGGTGACCGTGATGGATGGAGACAGATTGGTCCAGCTGGTTCCGCCATTGCCCGATCTCCAGACTCCGGTCCATCCACCGTAGATGGTATCGTGATTAGTAGGATGCATGACGAGGGGGGTGACCCAGTTCCCGTCTGAAGGTTTGGTCAGATTGGTGCGGCTGCTTCCGGAGTTGGTCGTCTTATAGATGGAGCCATATTGGGACGTGCCGATGGCGATCGCAGCATTGGTCGGACTGATCACGTTGTCCATGCCGTCAGCACCCAGCCAATCCACCCAACTGCCGCTGCTTCTTCTGAACGAAGAGCCATTGTCCTGGGCACCGGTGGTGATTACGTTAGGATCCGTCTTTGCGCATGCAATGCGGTAGAATTGGCGGATGCCAAGACCTGCCGACAGGTCGGTCCAGTCGCCCCCGAAATTAGTGCTTTTGTAAATTCCTCCATCCGATCCGGAATAGATCGTCTTGCCAACCCATTCCAGGGCATGCACATCGGCATGGTTATAACCAATTGAATTTGGGTAGGACCAGGCTGTTTCTGCCGTAAAGGAAGTTCCTCCATTGGTCGATTTCCAGCATATGATACCTGCAATGTGTACTTCATCTGCATTATCCGGATTGACGCAAATGGCCATGTCGTAGGTTGCCTGGCCTGTGGTGCCTGTTCCGTTGGTTTCGTAGCCAAAGTAATTGGTGCCACTGGAGGGGTTGCCCACCACGGTTGTGATAAAGTTAAGTCCGCCGTCATTGGATCTGTACATGCGACCAAAGAGGCTGCCACTGGCCTGAACGGCATAGACGACATTGGTATCATCCGGAGAGACCGCAAGAAGGGTGCGGCCGGTATGAGTGATCCCGTTTGTGCTGGTGATCGCAGTCCAGCTAAGCCCGTTGTCAGAAGAACGGAAAACGCAGCTGGTCCCGCTGGAGCCGGAAGCATACATGATATCTGGATTCGCAGGATTGAATTCTAAATCCTCCTTGGTGGTGGTATGGACCTGAGTCCAGTTGGTTCCCCCATTGGTGGATCGCCAGATCCCATTTCCTGCTGCGCAAAAGACTATGTTGGAATTTGTGGGATGCACCCGGACCTGTCTGGAATTGCTTGGTCCGCTCCCGGTGGTACTCCAGGTAGATCCTGAATTCGTGGATTTAAGCACTCCGCCGGATGTAAGGCTGGCATATAGGGTACTGGTATTGTTTGGATCGATGCACAGGTGAAAAACATTCATCCAAGAAGAGTTGACGAAATCGATCAG
>CAYXKO010000429.1:0-2586 GCA_964465435.1 uncultured Saprospiraceae bacterium
CTGATCGGACCCCCCCATTTGCAGACGGCAGTCGAAATCCTTATACAAACAGTGATAATCATAGGCTTGCAAAAGCTGGTAGGTGAATTCGGTATAGGATATGCCCGTCTCAAGCCTCTTTTTGACGGATTCTTTTGATAGCATGTAGTTGATGGTAGTATGCTTTCCTACATTTCTCAAAAAGTCAAGGACATTCATATCCTTGTAGAAATCAAAATTATTGACCAGGATGGCAGCATTGGGTCCCGATTCGAAATCAAGCAATTTGCGGAATTGCTTAACCTGAGCCTGTATGTTCTTTTCGAGCTCTTCGATGGTTTTTAACTCTCGCTCCTTGTCTTTGCCGGACGGATCACCGATCCTGCCGGTAGCGCCTCCCATGACCACCAGAGGCTTATGCCCTGATCGCTGAAAAAGGCTGAGCAACATGATCTGCACGTAATTCCCCAATCCAAGAGAGGGTGCTGTAGGATCAAAACCGATGTAGCCGGTCACCATCCCGCTTCTCAAATGCTCGTCGAGACCTGGCGTGTGGTCTTGCAGCATATTTCTTCTTTTGAGTTCTTCTAAAAAATCCAGTGAGGCCATATCGGAAATTGAAATTTGTAAATGGTCGCAAAGATACATTCAGTTTTGCAAGCTGATTATCTTTACAGCTTCGCCACAATGGATGTCAGTAAATTCATAGCATCAAAGACCTATGGTTCTTTTAAAAGCTCCCTGATACGCAATATTATCAGAATCAGCATTATATCTACCTCTTTGAGCGTTTGTGTCATGATCGTGGCGGGGTCTGTATTTGAGGGGTTCAAATCCCAGATTGCAGCTAAGGTTTTCGGATTCTGGGGGCATATCCACGTGACAGACCTTCAGGTGAGCCGCAGCATTGAGCCTTTTCAGATCACCGATAGCGACAGCGTACTGCAACTCATCAAAAACGCAGATTTCTCCCGGGTGGGGCTTGACCGGGATTGCATCAGCAAGATGGAACCCTTTGTGGTATTGCCTGCTATCCTGAATGGCAAGGGTGGCAACGAAGGCGTCTTCCTCAAGGGCGTTTCGGCGCAATTTGACACGGAATTTATCCTGAGTTCCCTGAAATCGGGGTCCTGGCTCGATTTCAGCGACAGCCTTTTTTCCAGGGGCGTGCTTATATCCGAGCAAACAGCGCTAAAGGCGGACCTGAAGACCGGAGATCCCGTCATAGGCCATTTTGTTCTGGACGGACGGGTTGTAAAAAGAAAGCTCACGGTGACAGGTATTTACAGAACCGGCCTGGAAGAGTACGACCGAAAATTTACACTGGTAGATATCAGATTGCTTCAGAACCTCCTGGGATGGAAACCCGATGAAGTGACCGGCATCGAACTCTTCGTAAAAAATATTTCCGATGCCGGAATGATCAATTCCTTTTTGTACGAGGAGGTATTGCCTTCAAATCTATACGCAGAGACCATTCGGGATAAGTTTCCCAATATTTTTGAATGGCTTGCTTTACAGGACATAAACAGGAGTTTTATCCTGGGGCTGATCCTCCTGGTCTGTATCATCAATATGGTTACTACCCTGCTGATCCTGATTCTGGAGCGCACGCACATGATCGGGTTGTTGAGCGCCCTTGGTATGGATTCCTGGACACAACGGAAGATCTTTGTACGGTATGGCATCCGGATTCTGGTACAGGGGATACTCATCGGAAATCTGGCCGGCATTGGGATTTGTTTTGTGCAGTGGAAATGGAAACTCGTAAAGCTCAGCGAGGCCGATTATTATCTGGATCATGCACCGGTGGCACTGAACCCTTTGATCTGGCTGATCCTGAGTCTGATATTTTTTACAATTATTTCCCTGAGCCTTTTGGTACCTTCCTGGTTGGTTGCAAGGTTGAAACCGGTGAATGCGCTAAAATTCAGATAGTCCCCGGGCAAGCCGATAAAACAGAGACACTGTCGGGATTATTTCCAGTTGTCCTCCCATTCATTTTGATTGGGATTCTCTTCGCGTACCTGATTTTGGAATGCGTCAAAATCATAATCGGGCATTAGTTCACTTTTCAGGAAATCCTTGGTTTCCAGAAGGGATTGAATGAATCTGTTCAGGTCTTCCTTGTAAATGTACAGGGTGTGCCTTTCAAACCGGTCTTCTTCCTGTTTTCTGACGCTTTCTGTAATGGTCAGATAGTAATCCTGATTTTTTGTCTGCCGGATGTCAAAAAAATAGGTTCTTCTTTTACCGGCCTTCTGTTTGATGCTCCTGACGAGGTCTTTGTCTCTTTCCATGGGATTGGCTTGGATTGTCAGGTAAAGTTAAGGAATTGTTTTTCAGTCAATGGACTTTTTTCACCGCACTGTCCAGCATGTGCATTTTATAAAAGAGGCCTTTTTTCTCCATCAGGGTAGAGAAATTCCCCTCTTCTGCCTTGCGTCCGTGTTCAAATACCAGGATTCTGTCCATCTCGCGGGTTTGGCTGATCCTGTGTGTGATGAGGATCAGGGTTTTTCCTGCAAATCTCTTCTTAAGCATGGACAATATCTTTTCTTCGGTGTGAGCATCGATCGCAGATAAGCTATCATCCAGAATGTAAAT
>CAYXKO010000430.1:0-2572 GCA_964465435.1 uncultured Saprospiraceae bacterium
TTGGCGATCCGGGATGTGAGTGTGGTGATAAAAGCTTCCAGGCAAAATGGAAAAACCACGGACAGCCGGGGGAATTACAAAACAGGTTACGCCACTGCCGGAATCTATGATGTTGAATTCAATCACCCCGATTATTTTCCCAAGACGATCAGTGTCACTTTGATCAATGGAGAAGTTAACGTCAAAGACATAGTATTAAAACCACGCAATCTGCTGATTACTCAAAAAATTGTCGTAAAGGATGCCAAAACCCTGAACGCCATTGAAGGGGCAAACATCCTGCTGACCAATCCCAACAGAAAGCTGAGTCAGGTTACAGGTCCTAATGGGGAGGTGGTAATGAGTTTTTATCAGGACAATATTCTATTTGATCTTTATGTAGGGACCTGGGGATACCTTCACAAAAAGCTTGTTTATGATTCTGAGAATCCTCAATCTGAGATTACGGTCCTGTTAGACAAGGGATACCAGGATGACTTTATTTTTGACCAGGGCTGGTCAGTTAAAGGCACGGCCACTGCGGGTCAGTGGGTAAGGGGAGTTCCCATTGCCACGGATTTCAGGGGTATAACAATCAATCCCGGGGCAGATGTCAGTAATGATTTTGGAACAGAATGTTACGTTACAGGCAACAAAGGCGGTGCAGCCGGAGATGATGATGTGGACAATGGCAATGTATTACTTACGAGTCCTATTTTTGATTTAACAAAGTATAATCGTCCTTTATTGCGCTATTCTACATGGTTTGTGAATACCGGGGGAGATAACAATCCCAATGATAAAATGACCGTTCGGATCACAAACGGCAAAGTATCGGTATTGCTCAGAGAAACAGACATGACTCAGAATGGCTGGGTAAAGTCAGACAGCATAGATCTGAAGAATTTGCTTGAACTGACAGACAGCATGTTCCTGGTTGTTGAAACAGCGGACGATAATCCCGGACATTTGGTTGAAGCAGGTTTTGATGCCTTCCTCATTTCAGAATCATCGCCCAGCAAGGTATTTGATTTTACAAATGAATGGGTGCTAAACGCTCAACCCAGTGTTTTCAGTGGAAGCACCAGAATACAGTATCAAACCGAAGGTGCATCTACTGATTTGAATATCCGGATCATTGGAATGGAGGGAAAGGTTGTGTTCTTTGCTTCAGGTTTATCTGAAAATGGCGTCATTGAAGTGGGGCAAAACCTGCAACCCGGTACCTATCAGATTATTTTGGCTGACAGTCAGGGAAGAAGTTCTACTCTGCGAATAGTGAAACTTTAAAATTTGTAATTCAATTCGGAATAAAGTGTCTTCAAGAATTTCCGGGCGGTTCGCTAGATAATTGAGAAAGGTATCTTTTGTTCCCTAAGAATATATTCTGCTTCCTTCGAAGAGATGATGCAGAAATAAATACTTTTTAGATTAATAGGGTATGAAGCAAATCCGGCATTTCTGTCCTGTTCCTGGATTACATCATGTAGCAGGAGCACAAGATCTGTTAAAAGATCAGGATTGCCGGAGAGTTCCTCCGAAAGCAAGTCCTCAAAGTGTTCGATTACAATCAGAATGTTTTGGGCTGAAATCCAGGATAAATCTGACAAGCAGTCAAAAAGGGCATCCATGTTTCTTCCAAAATATTCCGGAAGTGAAAGACTTTCTGTAATCATGTCATAAAAGGCGGACCAATTTTTTGCCTCCTTGCCATCCCACCAGGAAATCTGGCAATTTTCTGACATTAATTTCTTTAGGCTTTCATTTGATTCCAAAATGAAAAACCCTCCCTTTGTTATCTTTGAATGCTCCATCTATTGGTCTATTTTATTAAAACTCCGGTAATGATCACGGGTATACCAGGCACTGCCGTCAGATCCAGTCACTAATCTTTCGGCTCCTCTGTTTTTTCCGGCCTGCATGGGTTTTACATCCCATTCCCTGTATCGGATTGAGTCTCCATGGAGATCTATAAAAGGCAACTTCTTTTCCCTGTTATGGAATGTTCTTCCGCCTACATGTCCATCCGGGGCTTTTCGATATTTCTGCACATGTTCCAAAGTCTGAATGACATAGACGGGGATATTGCCGATTCGCTGATTGCTGGAAACATCGCGGTGGGTTATTGGCGGACGTTCAGAACTGCCGGTATTTCCGGATGATATGGGGCTTAGGTATTGCCTTGCTTGAAAATAAACTGCAATGGCCAATAATGCCAGTAGCAGCAAACCGATGGGAGACCTGAAAATATTCAGGTTTTTCTTATTCTTGCTTAAGACCTCTTTTGGCCGAACCATTTACGGGCCTTTTCACGTGTGCGGTATCCCATTATATAGAAAGTTGGAACTATCAACAAGGTTAGGAATGTAGAAACAATCAAACCGAAAATCATAGTCCAGGCCAAAGGCCCCCAAAATTTAACATTGTCGCCTCCTAAATAGAATTTGGCGTCAAAATCTGTAAGGAGTGAGTGAAAATCCATGTTGAGGCCGATGGCAAGCGGTATCAATCCCAACATGGTAGCCACGGCAGTAAGAATAACGGGAGTAAGTCTGGTAGCGCCGCCCTCAATAATCGCTTCCTCAACCCCTAG
>CAYXKO010000431.1:0-2572 GCA_964465435.1 uncultured Saprospiraceae bacterium
CTCTTTCGGGGAAGCTCGGTCCGTAGCTTGGGTTGGTAGTCGGAGCCGCAATGGTTCCGGTGAAGACTCCCTGCTGCGATACACGGAAAAGATGGTTATCCAGATCCTGGATCCTGTTGGTGGAATCCGTGGAGAACTGGGTTTTTCCGTTGTACACCAGTTCCAGAGCTTTCGCTTCGTTGGCACCGAAATAGGTGGGGTCGGGATGAGTCATCAGCTGCGTGCTGAAATCAGGAGCAGCCGGATCATACTTCTGGACGCACAGCGCCATGCCGAGAGCCTGGAAGATGTCGCCATCCACCAGTCTTTTTTCGACAGACAGTTGATTGGGACCTTGCTTCAGGTCAAAATCGTAGCTGTTGGTGCCAGCTTCCAGATTGCGATGCAGGCGCAACACAAAGGGCTGGATGTTGGCATTTGCCAGGTTTACCTCGGCATTGATACCGAATTCGCCTGCATTGTCATTGAGATTTTTTACGAAGTTGTGGAGCGCATTACGATGCGGGTCCACTACAAAAATTTGATCCATGATTGAGAAGTGATTTTTTGTTTAATAATTGGATGCTTTTAAGTTGAGATCAATGTCAGCTGATCACCTTGGTCGGGCAGTTTACACCGGCCATCATTGCATTGCTTGCATTGTTGTAGGAGCGATACGGATACCCTACAGACGGGGCGCCAATCCCTCTGATACCGATGGCTTCCAGACCTTTCGCAATGGGAGCGGCCAGGAAAGCATTAGCTCCAGCCAAAGCCACACCAAAACCTGCGCTTTGGATGTGCTTGTTTTTCTGCATGGTGAGGAATACGCCAATGGCGATCTGGGTCACACCAACGATGGTGTTTTTGCTTTGTGCGTTTTGGACGTTGACCAGTTTTTCGACGACACGCGCACCACCGTATCCAACTGCAGCCATTCCAACGGGAACCACAGCGTCAACTATCTTTTTTGAAGAAATTCGTTTCATACCGTTTATTGATTTTTTTGATGTACAAGAACACATGATTTGAAATACTTTTTGGTTTGGATTAAGCAGCCCTTCTGCGTCTTACTACTCTACGCTTGCGCGTTTTTGTGGTAGTCGATTTCTTTTTCCCGATGGATGCCTTGGATGCGCTGAATACGCAATAGCCACCTGTTGGGTTTTTCATGACGCGAGCAGCTTTACCGGCTTTGCGGAGGGTTTTGGCTCTTTTGGTTGCACCAGATTTCAATTTGGAGCAGGCCACCTTGGTATAGGTTTTCTTACCTATTTTTTTCCTGGCCGGAAGTGCTTTTTTGGCCGTCGTTTTTCTGGCCGTTGTCTTTTTTGCCATTTTGGATTTTTTTAGTTTGGTTTACAGAAATTGATTTTACTGATTCACCAGTCAGGAGCTTGGATATGTTTCTTGAGATATGTTTTGAGGTATTCATTTCATTAGGATAAATGCACCCGCGGCAGCAGCTGCCCAGGGGATGAGTGAATTGATTGATTCAGCTTCCTCAATGTCATCGATTAAAGGCCCGAATCCCGGAGCACCTATTCCCTGGGCAGAAGCTCTGAGCGTAGCCTGATTAATAGAAGAAAGCGATTTTATTGCAGTCAGGATTCCGATTACTGCCGAAGTAATGGCACCTATTAATTTGACCGCAGCGGTTATAGTGGCTGGATCCAATTTGATTCCAGGGATTTCACTCCTGTTGTTTGCTGCAATCTTGAGAAGTTCAATATTGTAGGAGGGAGTCAGATCCGGCAATTTATTCTTAGCATTGGTAAGCTTAATTCCATTTGCGGTGAATAACCTGACGTTTTCACGGGAGATCCCGGAGACATTTGCCCAACCGGTGATTGCATTGTAATGGAAGACCTTTTTCGCTTTTTGCGTAACAGTCCCTCCTGATTCCAGGAACTCATACAGCATATGCATGGATCCCTGGATGTAAGCTTCTTTCTCAAAAAGTTTAGGACCTACAGTGGTTGCTCTAAAGCACTCCATGTACTTATCATAGTTAGGATCTTTTGGATCTGGTTCCCGTGGATTTCCAAACAGAACATCTGTAAATGATCTTTTAAATTTTGAAATTGGGAACCTCTCTGCACAATCTTTATTGTAGTATTTATCCCCCGGATCTGGACCTGAGATAGCTGCTGACCGGTTTCCGCGGTAAATGGTGATCAGAGCTGCCACGTCGCGAATGATACCCGATGGAATGATACCATTGAATGACGAGAAATTGTGAACACCCTCCTTCTGAGCTTTGTAGATCAGATTGCGAGCCTGCTGGATCTCGCCGGTTGGATCTCCGAAGTATGCTGCATCGATTTGGAGTGAGCGATCAATCAGCGCCAATGACAACTGACCGTCCGTTAAGCCCTTGGCCTCGATGGGTGCGAAGTTCGCAACCTTCAAAGGCGCATCCAGGAACCTTTCGGTCCGGGAAGGTTTGGCGTTCCCGATCACAGCCGGAGTGCCAGTCATATGGCTTATTTTGGTCATGTTGATGTCCAATTTCTTTTTATACTTCACCTCGTCATTAAACTTGCTGTGAACTGAATCCAGGATATAATCCCTGGAGCCGGTATGTGCTATG
>CAYXKO010000432.1:0-2560 GCA_964465435.1 uncultured Saprospiraceae bacterium
ATCACACTAAGTGTTTTCATAGCCTTTACACTTTTAATTTTCAAGACAGAGACTTTCAACCGAAATCATATATACAGCTTTATGTGCATTATTGCTGCTGTCTATTTTGCGTTCAAGAAGTAAAATATCCATCTCATGACCTATGCCGAAGTGATTGTTCCTGTAGCGCTGGAGGGATACTTTACCTATCTTATACCCGAAGAGTTCAGGAAAAAGATTCGTCCCGGCATCCGGGTTGAGGTTGGATTTGGCAAAAGGAAACATTATTCAGGCATTGTAAGGCGCGTATTGTCCGACCAATACTGGCCTGATGCCAAGCCAATTCTGGATGTGCTGGATGAAAATCCAATTATAACCAGTAAGCAATTATCCTTATGGGATTGGATGTCTGAGTACTATATGTGTACTCCCGGGGAAGTGATGAATGCTGCCCTCCCCAATGCCTTCAGGCTTGCAAGTGAAAGTAAAATCACCATGGCCGAAGAATTGGACTATTTGGAATTGGAACTTAATCAGGATGAATTCATGATTTTGGAGGCATTGGATCTTAGAAAGGAATTAAGTATCGGAGACATCAGTAATATTATACAAAGGAAAAGAATCCTGGGCTTAATCAGGAATATGGAACAAAAGGGGCTTCTGAAAGTCAGGGAGCAACTTGAAACCCAGGAGGAATCAGTCAAAGTAAGATGGATCCGTCTGAAACAAGTAATTTCAGAAAGCAAGGATGCACTTAACCAGGCTTTGACAGATGTTCAGAAAAGTATCATTCAGACGAGAATCCTGTTGACTTATCTTAATGAAAAAAAGGATTTTGGTTGGATCAAGTCAAACGACTTGACGAGGATTTCAGGCACCGAAAGTACTGCTGTAAAGGCTCTTGTCAAAAAAGGAATATTTGAAGAAATACATCTTGAAAAATTCAGGACTCCAAACGCCTTCCTGGAAAAGGAACCATTGATTTTATCCGAGCAACAAAAAGAGGCGCTGCTCAAAATTGAGGATGACTTTAATCATAAACCAACTATCCTACTTAAAGGTGTCACAGGAAGCGGCAAAACTCAGGTTTATCTGGAACTGATCAGATCTACCTTGGCTGAAGGAAAACAGGTGCTTTATATGGTTCCGGAAATTGCACTTACCTCACAATTGGTTCAAAGAATCAGACGTTTTTTTCCGGACCAAACGCAGGAATACCATTCCGGCCTTAGTGGAAAGGACAGGCTGGCCGTATGGACTTCCTGCCTGGAAGGATTTCACCCGCTGTTTATTGGCGCCAGATCTTCGGTATTTCTACCCTTCAGAAACCTTGGTTTAATTATAGTAGATGAAGAACATGACCCTTCATACAAACAGAACGACCCCGCACCCCGATATCATGGCAGGGACACGGCCATCATATTGGGAAATGAATACAATGCCAGGATCATCCTAGGATCTGCAACACCTTCTGTCGAAACCTACCATCAGGCTTTATCTGAAAAAATAGGCCTGGTCAGAATGGATCAAAGATATGGCGACAGCCAATTGCCTGACATCCGAGTGGTTTCATTGAAGGACGCCAAGAGAAAAGGGGCTTTAAAAGGAAATTTCTCCGAAGAACTTCTTAAAGAAATGAAATCTGAGTTAGAGAGCCACAGACAAATCATTGTATTCAGGAACAGGCGAGGATATAGTCCTATCCTGCAGTGTGTTGCATGTCGTTGGGAGGCACAATGTACTCAGTGCGCAATCAACCTGACCTATCACAAATTTCAGCATGTCTTGAAATGCCATATTTGTGGATTCACACAATCCTTGCCTCATAAATGTCCGGAATGCGGGAAGGAGGAGCTAAGATTGGTGGGCTTTGGCACGGAAAAACTCGAAGAAGAATTACGTGAGATTTTTCCGGAACACCCTGTAAATCGGTTTGACCAGGAATCAGCAAGGTCCAGATCCAGACAAATTCAGATCATGGAATCCTTTCAAAATCAGGAATTCGAGATCCTGGTAGGAACCCAAATGCTATCCAAAGGCCTTGATTTTGACAATGTGGGTCTTGTTGTGATCATTCAGGCGGATCAAATACTTCATTTTCCGGATTTCAGATCCAATGAGAGAGCCTTTCAGTTGATGACCCAGGTAAGTGGACGATCCGGCCGGAGGGAGCACAAAGGCAAAGTAATCATCCAGGCATTTCAAACCGATCATCCCGTGATCCATGATGTGATCGCCCATGAGTACGCAGGTTTCGCTGAGCGCGAATTAAGGGAGAGAGAAAGATTTCATTATCCCCCTTTCGTCAAACTTATACGGCTTGAAATGCGGCACGTCAAATTAGCAGATCTCGAACGATTGGCTGATTTGATGGGCAAACGTCTGAGAAAGGAACTGGGTCAAAGAGTATTGGGACCTGCAGAACCTTCGGTATCCCGAATAAAGGGCTCTTATACCCGGGAAATCTTTGTCAAAGTGGAGAGAAACCTGAAAAAAATAAAAGAAACAAAGGAATTAATCAAGGCCCTGGTTAGTCAAATAAAAAAAGAAGAGGGATCATCAATCAGAATAATACTGGATG
>CAYXKO010000433.1:0-2556 GCA_964465435.1 uncultured Saprospiraceae bacterium
TTGTTTTATCTGACCAGGTATCACCAACTGACGCGTACTGTTAAGTTCGATCAGACGATAGCGATCCGCCAATGTTTCTGTTTCCGTTACAGGAATCGCATCCAGATTAATTCTGTGCAACAATCCACTGGGTGAAAAATAAATTGTTTTGATTCCAGTCAATTCCTTTTCTAGAGGTTGCCAGAGAATTTCATACAATGATTTTCTTGGTGTTTCTATTGCAACTGCACCACGGTCGGCGAGTGTGTATAAACCATTTACATAATCCGCTTTGCGGTCTGCTTTGAAAAGCAACAAGGAGTCTAGTGCTTTTTCTTCAAACAGTGGGATAAACTTAGGATACATGGACCCGGGAAGAATCAGGAGGGCAGCGTAAAAAGTGCTATCCGTTTCTTGTTCACTATTGTATCGAAAATGAACAAATTCCATCGCAGCTTCGGCATCTTTCAGCTTTTGTTGCACATCCTGCCAGCTCACCTGCTGCATGGCTTTACCATAGCTTGACACCTTTAACGTCAGCTCCTTCTCCAGAATATCAGCCTTCTCTTCCAATTTCTTAGCTTTCTGATCGCTGTCATCCTGTTTAGAATACAACTGGTATAACTGTCGGCGAATCCCCTTAAGCTGTTCAAACAAAGTGGCAGACTCCGGATTAAGACCGGCAGATTGACCAAGATGAAAGGCCCTGGATAAAAGGAAACCTTTTTCGAACAGGCATTGATCGTATGCCATAGAAGGCAAGGTCCCCAAATTTCGTCCTAGGGCGCACCTTGAAAAAACCATTGAATTTAAGTTACCAAGCTGGAAGGCAAATAGTCTTCGGTTGCCTTCCAGCACTTTTTCACTTTGGAAGGTAGCGTTTGTACGGAGCTGCTCGCGCAGCTGTACACAGGCCTCCTTAAAGGAGCGCTCTGCCTCTTGTGATTTACCCAGACGTTCCTGAATTCCGGCAAGAAGAAAGTGATATTCAATATATCCACTACCAATATGGCTGTAACGCTTTTGAATCATCCTGTTTGCCTTCAGCGCGTAGGACTCTGCATTAATAAAGTCATTTCTGGCTATTGCCAATCTGGCAAAACCCATTAGAGGACTTATGAATTTGGTATCGGAATTTCCTTCCGTCTTTTCCAGTATTGCAATGGATTCCCTGTACAGTGAATCTGCTTCAGAATACTTTCCGGTCAAGCGATACAAATCTGCCAGTTCCCTCATGCCTGCGGCATAATAAGGATGTACCTTTCCCACAATTTCCATGTACAACTGCAGAATCAGACGGGCCAAATCAATCGCTTTATCGAATTGCCCCAGGTTTTGGTATGCCAACAAGATTGCACCTAAACATTGTCGATAGTAATCATGATGAGTTTCATGCAATTTGTTTTCCAGAATATCGCGTGCCTCCTCCAGCATGATCAAGCCCTTTTCATGCAGACCCCAATTTGAATACATTCCTCCCAAATTGACCAGGGACCCGACATACCCTATGCTGTGTTTGCCTGCTAGCAGCAGGTATAAATTAAGTGCCTGACGGTAAAGACGCTCCACATTGGCATCATCGTCCAACAAACGGTAAGCATTTGCAAGGTTGTTGATGCTGGAAGCGTATTCCATGCTGTTGGATGTGAAAAGCTTTTCATTCAATTGTACCAATTCACGTCGGGCCTCAAGCGCCCTTTCATATAAACCCATCAGTTCATACAGTCTTGCATGATTCCCCATAATTCGCAATCTGACCGGGTGTGCAGTGCCGAGCAGGCTTATGGACAAAGAATCGGCCTCATGGTATAGTAAATCGGATTCCCGGTACCTGGCCCTGATCATGCAGACATCTGCGAGGTTACTGGCTGTCTTTATGTAGTCAATATCCAACTTTCCGGACACCCTGGACCGGATGTCCAGCGATTGCCGATACCAGCCCTCTGCCTCTTGTGGCTTCTCCATGAAATAATAAATCCTACCTGTATTAAACGTGACACTTGCAAACGCGGCGGATTCCTTTCCAAAAGAGTCAATGGCCAGTTGCATCGCCAATTCATTCGCCAGATTGGCCTTTTCAAATTCCTTGGACTCAGTCCACTGGCGTGAAACCTGGATGAGACTGTCCAGTTTTTTCATACTCCCGGAGTTAGCCAGCTGAGCGGAGGCATGTGTTGACACCCAAAGCAAAAGCAACAGAGGCCGGAAATTCATAGTCTAATGGTTCCCACAAAAATAATAAACTATCACCCAATTCCATTTATAGCACAAAATCACAATGACCTGAAAATTCAGATTCATAGGAAATGAATAAACATCATAATCCCATCATGCAAAATGGCAAAAATGCTAAGAAGCAAAATATGTAGTGAAGCGAAGCGACACCAAAAGTATAAAGAATGAATGCTGGGAGCGATTCATAATTTTTAGGATTATATTACTCCACCAATACAAATCCTGCCCATTGATAAGGATTCGTGTATCTTTCCCGCATTTCCTTCTGAGTAAAACGAAAAGCTTCCGGTATATCCATTTTTACATCAATCCAATTTTTGTAAAAAGTAGTCATAAACTCCG
>CAYXKO010000434.1:0-2555 GCA_964465435.1 uncultured Saprospiraceae bacterium
ATTTTCCACCTAATCCGTACATATCGGTAAATTGTTCGAACCTGATTTTTTATCAAACACTTCCGTTTCGCGATACTCAGGCCTGAGCTCAGAAAACTGTCCCTCGTAATGGGTGGCGATCACCCGGTGGTTGTCGATCCAGTGATAGTTTCCTCCCCTCGGCTTTCCGAATATGATGCCATGATAAAGAAATCCGTGCATGGCCAGCCATTTCTCCGTGATCTCGCGCAGGTCTTCCGTCCTGCTGGTAAAGAACCAGACCCTGTGTCCCTCATCGTACAGTTTGTTGACAAAATCCAGCGCTCCGGGATAGATCGCGGCAGTGACCATGCGCTCCGGTTCTTCGTTGGGGATGTCCTCACAAATGGTCCCGTCGATGTCGATGAGAAAATTCTTCTTACCCTCAGGCAGGGATGGGGATATCCTCCTGCCCAGGGAATCCGTTTGAAACACCAATGGATCAGAACTCATGCAGTGATCAAGCTAGGCTGACAAATGAATGGCACCATGAGAGGAGTACTTCAGCCACTTGTCGAGCCAACCATAGAACTCGCTTTGCCACAACATGCCATTCTGTGCGGATTGCACCCAGTGTCCCTCCTCAGGAAACAGAACCATTCTGGCAGGAATTCCCCTGTGCCGGGCAGCCTGAAAGGCCTGCATGCCCTCGCTTACCGGCACGCGAAAGTCCTTTTCGCCATGGATCACCATGATCGGGGTATCCCAGTTCTGAACGTATTTATGCGGAGAGAATTTCTCGTATTGGTTTTTGTTTTTGGGATCCCAGTAAGGTCCTCCCAGGTCAAAGTTGACAAACCACATTTCCTCTGTGGTGCCATACATGGACTCCAGATTAAACACACCGCAATGGGAAAGGAAACACTTGAACCTTTTCTGATGATTGCCTGCCAGATAATAAACCGAGTAGCCTCCGAAACTGGCGCCGATGGCCCCGAGCTTATCCTTGTTTACATAGGGTTCCCTGGCAGCGTCATCTATGGCGCTCAGGTAATCGCGCATGCACTGACCTCCCCAGTCCTTGGATATGGCGAGATTCCATTCCTGCCCAAATCCGGGCATTCCGCGGCGGCAGGGCGCCACGACGATGTAGCCCTTTGAGGCCATGAGCTGAAAATTCCAGCGGTAGCTGAAAAACTGGCTCACCGTGGACTGAGGTCCTCCCTGACAATAGAGCAGGGTCGGGTATTTTTTCTTGGGGTCAAAATCCGGTGGCAGGATGGTCCACACCAGCATCTTTTTTCCGTCCGTGGTCTTGATCCACTTTTGTCTCACTTCTGCCTTCTTGATCTGGGCCCAGGCCTGCGTGTTGACCTGAGTGAGTTGCGTGATGGTCCCGTTGGTATTGACCAGATAGACTTCGGCAGGTTGTATCATGGACACGCGGCTGGTCACCAGGCCACGGGTCGTCGGGATCAGGTGGGTGAAATCCTGGATACCCTGCGTGACCTGCTTCACCTTGAGCGTGGTAAGATCCTGCAAAAAGATCTGCCTGCATCCATCCTGTGCAGAGATAAAGAAAATGCTCTTGCCGTCCCTGGAAAAAGCGGCATGCTCGGCATCGTTGTCGTAATCCTTTCCGATCATGCGCCTGCTGCCACTCTGCAGGTCCATGAGCACCAGCTGATTTTTATCCGCCTCATAACCCGGTGTGACCATCGCATTCCACATCAGGGATTTCCCGTCGGGAGAAAAAACGGGATTTTTATCGTAACCCAGGTTGTCGTTGGAGACATTGCGCGTATTTTTGGTCAATACATCGTACAGGAAAATATCGGTATTGGTACTCAGGGTGTATTCTGTGCCGCGCAATTTTTTACAACTGTAGGCTATGTACCTGCCATCGGGACTAAAGCTCACCTGTTCGATCCCGTCGTTTGGTTCCACCGGAGCTTCAAAAGCTTCCTGAACGATATTGACCGGCGCTCCATACAACCTGCCTTCGCGGATCTCCGCGGTAAACACATTGCTGTCGTGCAGATCGTCCCAGCTCTTCCAGTGCCTGTACATCAGGTCATCGTAGATGCGGGCATTGGCCATGGGCAGACTGGGATATAGTTCCCTGGTGGAGGGCCTATATTTTACATCGCGGAGAAAGGCGATGCGGTCTCCCGAAGGGGACAGGATGAAACCGTTCATTTCCTCATCAGCCCACTTCACCTGATCGCTTCCATCGGGATTGCACTCGTAGGGAAAACCGTTGTAGAGAAAAAGCAATTTTTTCCCTCCCGCCATGAATCGAGCATTCGTCTCATGGCCCTCAAAACTGGTGATCTTGACAGCGGGCGCACTGCCGTCGGTTTTGACCGTATACAGGTCGGTGTTGCCTTTATTCGCTTCCAAGTCGAATCGCGTCACGGCGAAGACAGCCAGGCTGCCATCCGGAGAAACGTCCTCCAGAGCCACGCGCCCGAGTTTCCAAAGGGTCTCAGCGGTCAGGAGTTCCTGCTGGGCGCAGATCAGGAAAGGCAGAATTGCCGGGATGAAAAAGAAGAAAAGTTTTTTCATAAATTCGATTGATGTTGGATTTGATTATG
>CAYXKO010000435.1:0-2546 GCA_964465435.1 uncultured Saprospiraceae bacterium
ATACCCATGCCGAAAGTGACGGACAACTGTTCAAAAGACATAAGACTTGACCTGGTGTATCCGGGTGGAATTATCAAGGATTATACGGCCAGGTACGTGACATTGCCTGCAGGTAACCACACGCTTGAGTTCCGCGCTTACGACAATTGCCTAAATGTACAGACCTGTCAGTTTAATGTGCTGGTAAGGGATCAGGCTGCTCCTGTGGTGCAGTGCGACCGCGAGACCGTTGTGACACTGGATCGGTTTGGACGCGCTACGATTCCTGCCGGGGTCTTTGATGATGGAAGTTATGACAATTGCGGGCTGCATTCCTTTAAGGTAATGAGAATGGATGGCGGTGCTCCGTGTGCCCAGCAGATTTCCGTACCTTCTGACTCAGTGGATTTCTGTTGTCAGGATTTGAATAATCTGGTCACTGTGTTGTTTATGGCCACCGACCATTCCGGAAGCACCAACACCTGTATGGTGCAGGTGGAGGTTCAGGACAAGACCATTCCATTCATCTATTGTCCTCATGATGTAACCATCGATTGCCACGAGCATTTAGACCGCAACGACCTTTCAAGATTTGGTACAGCCACTGCGTCTGATAATTGTGACGTGACAGTGACAGAGATCGACAGCTTCCACATCGATCAGTGCCGCGAAGGCCGCATAGAGCGCATCTTTGTTGCCGGTAATGCATTTGGTCAGACCTCCTGCGTACAGACCATTTACATTGTCAATGATGCGCCATTTGACTCCAACGATATTACCTGGCCTTTGGATTTCGATACGATCAGCTGTGCCTCCGATATTTTGGATCCTGCCAACCTGCCTGCAGCATATGGTTATCCCGTAGTGGATGAAGATATTTGCGACCTGGTCGGAATCAGTTACGAGGATCACACATTCCGCATCGTGTCAGGCAGTGATGCTTGTTATAAGGTGCTCAGGAAGTGGCAGGTGGTCAACTGGTGCCGGTTCCGCGATGCCTATGGCAATCCGATAGTTTACAAATACGATCAGACAATCAAGGTCTATAATACAGTGGCGCCTTCCATTACTTCGGACTGCAAGGATTACGTCTTTGAAACAAGGGATACTTCCTGCTTTGGCGGAAATGCCATTTTGATATCGACCGCTGAGGATGACTGCACGGCAGACGATCTGTTGAGAAATGAGTACCACATAGATTTGTACTCTAATGGAACCTTTGATGTAAATTCCATTGGTTCCGGCAATCTGATCGATGCATCCGGGGATTATCCTCTTGGAAAGCACAGGATTCGTTTTGTATTTGAAGATTTGTGTGGAAATAAATCCGTTTGTGAGTCCAATTTCGAGATTGTAAACAAGAAAGCTCCTGTGGCCTATTGCCTGAAGGGCCTCTCTGTAGGACTGGTGCCCTGGGATATCAACGGGGATGGCAGGATCGATGGCGAGTTTGCCGAAGTATGGGCCAGGGATTTTGACAGAGGTAGCTATCATCCTTGTGGCTATGATCTTACCTATTCCATTGGAAGGGATACCACTGTGAAGTCCGTCAGATATGACTGCGACAGCATAGGCACCAGGATTGTCGAGTTGTGTGTAACAGCTTCCAACGGAGAGCAATCCTGCTGCGAAACCTTCATAGAAGTCCAGGACAACAACAAGGTAGATTTTTGCAATTGTCTTGAAAAGCCCAGGGATATAACGGTGTCTGACTGTGAGCAAAGAACGTCTCCCATCGATTTGAATTCTTTCCCCAAACTGGGCAATTGCAATTGTACCGATGTGGATATCACCCATTCTGACAGGATCATATCAGGCCCACGAAATACCTGTTTTGTGATTGAGAGGACCTGGGACGCCAAGTTCAATTGCGTGGATAACGATTTTGATTTTACGTTCATCCAAAAGATCACGGTGACCACCGATCTTAAGTTAAGCGACATAAGCTGGCCCAAGGATAGCGTGGTGGTGGATAACTGTCTTGGTTCTACAGACACTACCCTGATCGGAGAGACTCCGCGTGTATGCAATTACCAGGGTCAGGTCATGGTCATGTATGCTGACCGCACCCTGTCTCAGAGCGGAAATGAAAGGATCGTTGAGAGGATCTGGACCGTTTTCAGCAAGTGTGTCACAGACGGTAGCCAGACCTTTACCTTCAGGCAAATACTCCGGGTGATCAATTCCACCGGTGTAAGATATATGGTACCGGATGATATCACGGTCACAGACTGTAAGGCATCGCTATTGCCGCCGGATCTCAATGGCTATCCGAAAGTGAATTGTCCTTGTCCCAACGTGACGCACAGTTATACTGATTCGATTGCCACCGGTGGTACGCAGGCATGTTATACCATATTCAGAAGGTGGACCTCCACCTATAACTGTCCGCCCGATGTGATGGGAACCTACCGTGGAACGCAGAGGATCATAGTATCCATTAACCTCAGGCTTCAGGACATCATGTGGGGTGCGGACAGCATTCGGCAGGAAGATTGCTCCGGCAAGATCGATACGGGAAGGATAGGAGGAGTGCCTAAATTGCTTAAGGACTTCTGTGGTTATGT
>CAYXKO010000436.1:0-2537 GCA_964465435.1 uncultured Saprospiraceae bacterium
GATCTCCTCACACTGCTGCAGCTGGGCCTGCAGCACGGCCGCCTGCAATTCAGATGCCGCATAGGAGGAGCCCAATCCCTGCCACTGATAAGACCCTTTTTCTCCCCGGAGAAAGGCAAGCCGGTCGGTGCCTTTTTCCAGAATGATCTCGCAGGCATTCACCCGCTCCTGATCGCGTATGCACAACATGCCTCCTTCGCCACAGGAGATGGGTTTGGTGTCGTGGAAAGAAAAGCAGGAGAAATCTCCCAGGCCACCCAGAGGACGATCGCGGTACCGACCTCCTGTCGCATGGGCGGCGTCTTCGATCAGCGCGATCCCTTTCTCCCTGCACAAGTCCAGGATGGGATCCAGGTCCACGGCCATTCCGCCATAGTGCACCACGACGATGGCTCTTGTATGGGGTCCCACCAGGGGCAGTATGCTTTCTATTCCCGCATTGGGATGATCCGGCAGTGAATCCGCAAACAGGATCCTCGCACCGCGCAAGGCAAAGGCATTGGCGGTGGATACGAAGGTGTAGGATGGGACGATCACTTCCTCTCCGGGCCTGATATCCAAAGCCAGGGCGCACATCTCCAGGGCTGCTGTGCAGGAATGCGTCATCAGAGCGGCAGCCGGTTTGACCTTTTGGAGAAACCAGGATTCGCACATCCTGCTCCACCGGCCTCCGGACATCAGCTTTCCATCGGCCAATACCTGATCCAGATTGGGTCTTTCGTTCAGGGCATTGAACCTCTGATGCAGCGGGATGGAGCGGTAGGGTATCAAGGATGGATTTTGTTGCAAAGAAAGGGATTCTAAGGGGCAGGCGGAAGAAATTTTCCTTTCTTTGCTGCCATGAGCGGAAACAGGGTCATCTCTGAAAGTCTGGGTTACACCGTGGTCTATTATGCGGGGGTCCTGATCGGGATGGCATCCACCCTGTTCGTTTACCCCCGGGATTTTGCCTTGTACGGATTGTATGGAATTCTGACGAACGCGGCTTCCCTTTTTACGCCTTTCATCACCCTCGGATTCGGCTCGGTGCTGATCCGTTATTTTCCTTCCTGCAGTCAGGAAGGCCGTGGTGGGGGTGCCCTGTTCACCTTGGTGGCTTTGGGTTATTTGTCGGGAATGATCTTCTTTGCCCTGGCATTTCTGGGACTGGGCGACCGCCTCATCAGCTGGATGCCGGGCATGGATCCCCGGACCGGGGAATACGTGCTCTGGCTCTTGCCCCTCACCTTGTTGTACGTCACATACGATCTGATCCAGTCCTGCTCCGTCAACCACCGGCGGATCGTCCTGCCTGCCAGCCTGGTCAATGCGTTCAAGATCCTCCTGCCGGTTATATTCCTGCTGACCCTGACAGGGGTCCTCAGCAGGACGGGCTTTATTCTTTCAGTCTTGTTTTACTACGCCGCGATCACAGTCTTTCTGGCAGGATACATTCGCAGGATCAATCCGGAATTTTTTAAACCTGATTTTTCCTTGCTGAAAAGCGAGGCCAGGTCCGGGATGTTCAGGTTTGCCGCCTTCAACATCATCAGCGGAGTGTCGGCGGTCCTGGCCTTGCGCATCGACGCATTGATGGTCACCGCATTGCTGGGCACCCGGGCTGCAGGCATGTATGTCATGGCGCTCTTCATGTCTAATGCGGTATACATCCCGGCACAATCGCTGACGGAAATCCTCAACCCTTTTGTTGCAGAGGCCTCCAGGGCTGAGGACCGGATTGGTTTGCTCAATTATTACCGGAAGTCCGTGGTCACCATGTTGCTGCCCACACTCTGTCTCAGCCTGATCCTTTGGTTTGCCTTTGCCGGCTTGTCAGAATGGATGCCCAATGGAAAAGAGGTCCTCGAGACGGGCAGCACGCTGGGCTTCCTGCTGCTGGCCAGGATCGTGGATGCATCGACCGGTGTCAACCACCACATCATCAATTATTCCAAATACTACAAACTGGAGAGTGCCCTTTTGTTGCTGCTTGCCCTGTCCAACGTCGCACTGAATCTGATGCTGATACCCATCATGGGCATATCGGGTGCTGCCCTGGGTACGCTGATCTCCGTGGGAGCCTATAACCTGATCAAGTCCGCGGCGATCTATGTTCTGCTTGGCCTGAATCCTTTCGGCAGGGAATGGCTCAAAATCATGCTGGCCGGCTCCCTATTGTTTCTGGCCTTGTCCTTTCTCCCTCACTTGGGTTCTTCGCTGATGGACATGCTGTTTCGTGCGGCTCTGATCGGTGTCGTGTTCCTTTGGATGATCCTCTATCAGGGGATTTCAGAAGATATGCGCCATTTCATTTTGAAGAAATGGAGTTGGATTGCAGGGATCCGGTCAAGATGATAACCCAGAAGAATGGTACCGTATGCCCGGTTGAAAGCTGAGTGCCTGTTGGCAGGCATTGATCCAAAAAACAAAAGTCCGGCCTTTGGGCAGCCGGACTTTTAATCATAAAACCAAAACCTGTTGGAGCTTTTATTCTGATTTGATCACTTTGTGTATTTTGACATCGTCGCCGTCTTCCACCCTGACCAGATAAGCAGCGG
>CAYXKO010000437.1:0-2519 GCA_964465435.1 uncultured Saprospiraceae bacterium
ACTGAGTGAAATTGAATGTGATGGGCAGAAAATGCTGATCATTACAGACGAATACGGTTATGCTTACTTCAGCGTACCTGATACGGACATGTTGAGCCTGAAGGTCAGTATGACCGGTTACCAGAGCCTGGAGGTCAATATCCCTCTGGATCAGAAAAACATTTATTTTGTCGGTTTGAGCTCAAACAGGACCGAATATTTTGTCCTCTAAGGGATCAGTCCTTTGGTTGCTCCGGGTCGAGTGATCTGATCAACCGGGCAGGTACACCCGCGACCAGGCTATAATCTGGGAAGCTTTGGGTCACCACGCTCCCTGCAGCAACTATGCAACATTTACCCAAAACCACACCCTGAAGAATGACGACATGCGCCCCGGTAAACGTACCGGCACCGATCCTGATTGGGGCGGTTTTTCTGGGATATGTCCTTGCCATGGGCATTTTGCCCAAATCCATGTGGGTCATCAGCATGGAGTAGGCACCGATCCCAACCTCATCTTCAAGAATGATTTCATCGACCAGATCAAAAAACACCCCTCTCCCAATGACACAGCCGTTTCCAATCCTCAACCGGGATAAATCCCGGGTAGAATCCTGATCTTCATAAACGTTGTCCATTAAAAGATTGCCCTTGAAGTTTATGCCCCGACCCAACCGGGCTCCATAAGCAGAGAGCAAAGCCTGCACCAATCGTCTGTCACACCTTGCCAGTGCTCTTACCAGCGCCTCTTTTCCCAAAAGCATAACCCTTAGTTTCACCCAAAGCAAGTAAACCTTGATCAGCAGGGACTTCAGGAATTGTCTCAGCATAAGAATTCAGCATTTTTAACTGAACAAAGCCCCTTCATATGGGTCAGGCTAAACATCATCCCTGGTCACACGGGTAATTTCCTCCAGGCCGGAAAGGGACTGAATCACTTTATTCACCTGGTCCTTGTTGCTCACCACAATGCCAAGTTTTCCACTAAAAGTACCTTCAAACCCTTCAATGCTGAAAGACCGGATGTTGACACCCAGGCCTGTGGAAATCAAATGGGTCAGGCGTTCAATCACTCCGGGGCCCTTATCTATTCCCTCTATTCTCAATTGAACTATATAGGTGCTTCCCGGCAGTTTTGTCCATTCTGCCTTCAATACCCGGTATCCATAATTTGCCATCATATGTTCGGCGTTCGGACAATTTACCCTGTGAATCTTCATACCACTACCGGAGGTGACATAAGCAAATATTTCATCCCCCTGCACCGGATTGCAGCAGGTAGCCAGGCTGTACTGATATTTGTCCGCAGGTTCCCCGTTGATCAAAAGGCGGCCTGCTTCGAAAGCAGGTTTCTCTGAAGGCATGGGCTTCTCTTCCTTCAAATCCGGCTTCACCTGAGTTTTCAGAAGGGTCAGCCTTCCCCCTTCAACCTCAAATTGTCTGATCAGATCGGCCCATTCCAAATGCCCGGATGCAATGGCAACAAACAGGTCCAGTTTGGTTTTATAGCCCAGGACCTTGAGAAGGATCTCCATGTTATCCTCGATGTTCAGTTTCAGACCCTTGAACTTGCGGTCCAGGATCTCCCTGCCATCTTCGGCCTGTTGCTTGTAATCCTCCTTAAGCGAAGCCCTTATCTTTGACTTTGCCTTGCCGGTCGTGACGATCTTCAGCCAGTCCTCCGTAGGCTTTTGCTTAGCATTCGTAATCACGGTCACCTGGTCCCCGCTCTGCAATTCATATCCCAGGGGAACAAGCTTGTTGTTGATCTTGCATGCACTCGCGCGAATTCCAACGTCCGAGTGAATGCTGAAAGCAAAATCCAGGGCAGTGGCCCCTTTGGGAAGGACCTTCATCTCTCCCTTTGGCGTGTAGACATACACTTCCTCTCCGTACAAATTGGACTTAAAATCACTCAAAAACTCAATGGCATCATTGTGAGGGGTTTCCAGCATATCCTTGATGCTGTCAAACCAATGATCGTAAATGCCGTGAATGTTGGCAATGCCCTTGTACTTCCAATGCGAAGCATATCCCTTTTCAGCGATGTCATCCATTCGCTCGCTTCTGATCTGGATCTCCACGTACCTTCCACCGGGACCAATGACTGTGGTGTGCAAGGATTCATAGCCATTTGACTTGGGGGTGGTAATCCAATCCCTCAGGCGCTCCGGGATGGGTTTATGCACATCGGTAACTATTGAATAAATCTGCCAGCACCAGGACTTTTCCTGCTCTCTTGGCACATCGATCACTATTCTGACCGCCAGGAGGTCAAAGATCTCCCCGATTGCCACCTTCTTTGTTTTGATTTTATTGGCAATGGATGAAATGGCCTTGGGTCTGCCAAAGATCCTGTAGTTGATTCCCAACAGGTCCAGTTTGACTTTAAGCGGCTTAATGAACTCAGTAATGTACCTGTTCCTCTCTTTTTGCGTGTCCTTGAGTTTTTGGACTATATCGCGGTAAAGATCAGGCTCCGTGATCTTGGTACAGATGTCCAAATATTCAGACTTAAGGTTGTAAAGTCCTAGCCGGTG
>CAYXKO010000438.1:0-2505 GCA_964465435.1 uncultured Saprospiraceae bacterium
CTGACCGCTGCTTCCATTTGATGACCGGCGAAGCCTGTAAAATCACGGGATCCCTCGCTGAGCTCCATGCCTTCATATTTCAATTTTTGCTTGTCGATCAGTTCGAGGTAATCCGGAATTTTACGGATGAGTTTCTCAGTTTGTTCCAATTCCTTTTTGCTCAGTCGCGAAAGAACTTTGTCAGGCAGGTGACGGAGGATGGTTTCATGGGTTCTCAGTACGTGCAGTTCCCGGATCTTTGCCGCCCTTCTGAATATTTTCAGGATCCCGGCAATTGAGGGTGCGTGAGTCCCTTTGTTTTTCAGGAACGCATGGGCCGACCGGATCTTTTTAATGCTTACCCGGAGTGGATGCATTCTGGCCGGATCTTTGGATTTTGAAAAATGAACCAGTTCCGATCGCAGCACTTCGATTTGGGACAAAAGGAAATCCTTTATTTCGCCGGATCTTTTTGGAGTGACTTTTTTCACGGTTCTCCTTGGTTGGGGTCCTTCTTTGGATTTTTTACGCGGGGTAGAGGATTTTTTTTCTTGCATGGACATAGGGCGTTTAGAAAAATTTCACCAGGGCAAATGCGGCTTTTAATTCATTCTTTTCCATCCGGTACTTTTGAAAAATTTCCGGCCAGATCCGCGGATCGCCAAATTGTTTTGCTTGCATGGATGCCGGGTTGCGCAATTCTCCGGTGGCCCTGTTTTTTTCAAATTCCGAATGTTTCATTTCCCGGCTTTTTTAAAAAACTTGAACGGCTCGAGCCAGAACACGCTCAGCGTGGCCACAGCGAGCAGGATCCAGATTTCCCTGGGAGCAAGTGTTGTCAGTTCCATGATCGTGCTCAGGGCAGGTACATAGAGAAAACAAAACAGCAGGCACAGGGAAATGAAGATGATCCCGGGTATCCAGGGATTCTTCCACCGGAGTGTGGTCAGGACGGTGTCCGTAAAGGATCTGTTGGCGAGCGTAAGCAATATGTTGCAAAAAATGAGCGCGGTAAAAATGTAGGTTCTCGTTTTCAGATCGTCATGGCCTTCGGTATAAGCATACCAGGCTGCCGAGACACAGCCTGCGGTAACTGCCAGGCCCTGCAGGATGGTCAGCAGAAGTTGCTGGGAACTGAGCAGGTTCTTGTTTTTGGATGGGTCGGGGAGGGGCAGGGCATGGTCAGGAGCCGGTTCCTTTTCAAAGATGATGGAGCAGGTAGGCCCCATGATGAGTTCAAAAAAGATTACGTGAATCGGCGAAAAGGTCATGGCTGGCATCCACGGCAGCATGATGGGCAAGGTGACCAGCAGGATGATGGGGATGTGGATCGAGATGATGTACCGTATGGCGCGGGTCAGGTTTTCGTTGATCCTTCTGCCTATGTAGATGGCGGGGATCATTTTGGACAGGTCATCGGCAGCGAGTACCAGTCCAGCGGCTGATTTGGCCACATCTGTGCCTCTTTTGCCCATCGATATGCCGATGTGTGCGGCTTTGAGTGCCGGCGCGTCGTTGACCCCGTCTCCGGTCATGGCCACGATCTCTCCGGACTGTTTGAGGGCATTGACGATTCTGAGCTTGGACTCAGGGTTGATCCTTGCAAAAATATGGGTCCTTGCTGCCAGCCGGGGCAGGTCCTGGTCTGTGATGTTTGCCAGTTCGGGACCGGTGAGGATCCGCGTGGATTTGATTCCGGTCTGGCGGGCAATGGATGCTGCGGTCTCCATATTGTCTCCGGTGATCATTTTGACGTGGACCCCTGCGTTGTAAAAATCCTGGATTACGTCGGGGATGTTGGGGTCCGGGGGATCGTAAAAGCTGATGATGCCCAAAAAGTCAAAGCGGATTTCTTCCATCTGCCCGGGAGGTTCGGCACCCGCATAGTTTCCCCTTGCCACGCCCAGCACCCGCAGGCCCTCGCGTGCATAGGCATCGCTCAGTTCGCTGATCTTTTGTGACTCCGCGGTACTGAGTCCGCATAATTTTACAATGCCTTCCACGCCGCCCTTGCATCCGATCAAATACCGGTGATCCGCATCGTCCCAGAAAATATGGGTCATCACGGGAGGAGATCCGGACAGTGGGAATTCCCGCACCATAAAATTGACGGTTCTCCGGTCATCCGGATATACGGATCCGTAGTAATGGTGTATGGACTTTTCCATCGGGTCAAAGGGACTGATCTCGCTGGCCCACATGGCGTACTCCAGAACTTCGGAAGGGATGGGTTCCTTGCGGAAATCCAGCTCCCTGCCGGAGCTCCATTCCCAGACCTTGGCCACGTTCATGAGGTTTTGGGTGAGGGTGCCTGTTTTGTCCAGGCAGATCACCGTGGCAGAACCCAGGGTTTCCACGGTTCGGGGATTGCGTGCGATGATGCCATGCTTGAGCAGTCTGTAAGCGCCCAGGGCCATGAAGGTGGACAGGGCCACCGGTATTTCTTCCGGCAGGATGGACATGGCCATGGTGAGGCCGTGCAGGAGACCGTGGATGATGCTGCCGCTCTCCCAGCTGTGGTAGGCC
>CAYXKO010000439.1:0-2502 GCA_964465435.1 uncultured Saprospiraceae bacterium
ATTGTACTACCTGGAGAAAAATCTGAGAGACGACCCCGATTTTATCCGGAATAACCTCCATGATCTTTGTGCCTCGATCCAGGGCACCATCGTTGAAATCCTGATACGCAAGGTCAGGCTTGCCATGAGGTCCCAGAACTTATTCCATTTGGGCGTGGCGGGAGGGGTGTCTGCCAACAGTGGATTGAGGAAGGCCCTTTTGGAATTGTCGGCATCTGAAGGCTGGACCGTGCATTTTCCTTCCATGCAGTATTGTACAGACAACGCTGCGATGATCGCTTTTGTGGGCTATAAAAAATTTCAGGAGCGCAGTTTTGCCGACGAACGCATGATCCCCATCGCGAAATATCCCATCAAGACCTAAGGCAGGATTTTTTAATTGAACTCCACTATGGTCACCGACTGTCCCCCCATTTCCTCTTCGGGGTGACTCAGCGATTTCACATAGCTTTGGTTTTTCAGGGATTTGGCCACTGTTTTCTTTAGAATTCCATTTCCGATTCCGTGTACCACATGCACCCTGTTCACATTCGAAAGCAAAGCCTTGTCAATAAACTGATCGAGCATTTCCTGGGCCTCATGCAGCCTCATCCCCCTCAGGTCGAGCACGGGTTGAAACGGTTTTCCTGACATCTCCACATCAGATTTGACGGACCTTTCAGGCCGGGTCTGGATCTGGTCCTTGATTTTGATGATCTCATTTCTTTTAAGACGGAAGGTCATGTTCTCTGTCACGACCGTGACCTTGTCTTTTTCAATGTCGGTAACTTTCCCGGTCATACCTGACAAGACCAGTTTTACGGAGTCTCCAATCTTAAGTTGTTCCTGGGAGGCATTTTCTTTTTCCGCCTGGATCTCTTTGTGAAGGCTGAGGATACTCTCCGTTTTTTCCTTGATCCTTTGTTTTTCAGCCTCTGCTTTTTGAAGCATGGTCTGCAGCTCTTTTTCTTTTCTTAATTCCTTTGCGTATTTTTCTATTTCCTTTTGCTTGCTCAGGCTCATTTGCAGGTCGAGCTGCTTTTGCTCGAGTTTAAGTTTTAGCCGTTTGTATTCATTTTGCTTTTGCAAGTCCTGGTAGCTCCTGATCAGCTTGTCCAGCTCAGTCCGCTTTTGGTGATATTCCTCCATCTGTTTCTGCAGTCTTTGGTTCTCCACGTCGAGACTGGTGAGTAGTTTCTCGAAATTTACGGCCTGTTGTCCCGCCTTTTTCTGCGCATACCGGATCAGATGTGCAGGGAGCCTGATCTTTTCTGCAATTTCAAGGGCAAAGGATCCTCCGGGCCGTCCAATTTCCAGCCGGTAGGTGGGCCGCAGGTTTTTCTCATCGAATATCATGGCTGCATTCAGGATGCCTGCATGCTGATGCGCGTAAACCTTTAGATTGGAAAAGTGTGTATTGATCAGACCATACGATCCTTTCCTGTTCAAGGAATCCAGCAATGCCTCGGCTATGGCTCCGCCCATGACAGGTTCTGTCCCCGAACCCAACTCATCGATCAGCACCAGCGTTTTGCCATCGGCCTCCAGTTCGAAATCACGCATGTTCTTCAATCTGGCACTGTAGGTGCTCAGGTCATCTTCGAGGGACTGGTGGTCTCCAATGTCTCCGAATATTTTTTTGAAGATACGCATCCGGGTATTTTTTTGAACCGGAACCGGAAAACCTGACTGCACCATGCATTGCAGCAATCCCGCGGTCTTCAGTACCACGGTCTTGCCTCCCGCATTGGGCCCTGAGATCAGCAGTATGCGGTTATCCGGGGTCAGGCGGATGTCCGATGGCACTACTTTTTTGTGCTCAGCCCTGAACTTGAGGTATAGCAAGGGATGGCGGGCCTGATGCAGCTCATGACGCTCTTCATATCCGATCACCGGCACTAAGGAATCCAGCTGCGCGCTCAGCCTGGCCTTGGCAAACAGGATATCCCAATCCGTCAGATGTTTGTAACTTAGAATGATGTCATGGGCAAATGGTCGGATGATGCCGCACAATTCATTCAGGATCCTGAAGATCTCTTTCTTCTCTTCTGACTCCAATTCGAAAATGTCATTGTTCAGTTCTACCAGTTCCCTGGGCTCAATGAACAAGGTTTTGCCTGTGTCGGATTCATCGTGGATGATGCCGTCCACTCTTTTTCTATGTTCCTGCAATACCCTGAGGACAAGCCTCCCGTTTCTTATACTTTCCTCTCCTTCCGCCAGGATCCCGGTTGAGCGAAGCTGGCCCAGTATTTTTTTAAAAACCTTGTAAACCTCGTTTTTTTTGCCTGAGATCTTTCTTCTGATCGATCCCAGCTCCGCTGATGCCTCATCCCTGACAGAGCCGTCCGGAGCCATGACCTTGTGTATGGCTTTTATGACCAGGGTCAGCTCGGGAGATCTGTTTATCAGGGCTTGCAAAAGATCGAAATGCTGCCATTCAGGCAGTCTGATGATGCTGCGGATTCCTTCCAGGTTTTCCAGGATGACCCGGATGGCCAGAATTTCCTCAGTACGCAATAC
>CAYXKO010000440.1:0-2501 GCA_964465435.1 uncultured Saprospiraceae bacterium
AAAGGGATGGCAGCTCAGGATGGTTTCCCTCAGATAATCCAGATCCAGGTGTGTGTAGATCTCGGTGGTGGTCAGGGACTCGTGCCCCAGCAGGGCCTGAACCAGCCTAAGGCCTGCACCGGCTTCCACCAGGTGGGTGGCAAATGAATGGCGGAAGGTATGGGGACTGACGCTCTTGCGGATGCCCGCAAGCCCGCAGTACTTCTTGACGATCTGAAATACGCTTACCCTGGAAATGCGCCTGCCGTGAAAATTGAGGAAGATGTAATCCTCCTGACCGGACAGGGCAGTGATCGGGGTGAAGCGCTTGTGCTGCTCCAGGGCAGCCAGGGCGTGTTCTCCGATGGGCACCAGTCTTTCCTTGTTGCCCTTGCCTATCACCCGGATCAGACCGGGATCCGCAATGATCCGGCTCCAGCAAAGGTCGGTCAGCTCGCTTACCCGGAGCCCGCATGCATACAAGACCTCCAGGATTGCCCGGTCCCGGTACCCAAAATCAGCACTGAGGTCCACCCCCTCTATGCAGGCCATGATTTCCTCCCGGCTGAGCACATCGGGCAGGTAACGCCCCAGCCTGGGCGTCTCCAGGAGTTCCGTCGGGTCTTCGGCTATGAGATCTTCGAGCAAAAGGAATTTGTAAAATGATTTGATGCCACTGATCGTCCTGGCCTGCGACCTGGCGTCCAGTCCGATCCTCGACAACCAGGACACAAAGGACCTGATCTGATCAGCTGTCAGCGCGTCCGGCGAACATCCATCCAGTTCAGCCAGGGCGAAATCACGCAGTTTGCCCACATCCCTGAGATATGCCTCCGACGAGTTGGCGGATAATCCCTGCTCCAGTTTGATGTAGGCCTTGTAGCCCTTGAGTGTACTCCCCCAGTCCATGGCACAAAAATATCAAAATTAAAACATATTAAATATTTATTTAAAGTGTTTTGATATATCAGTCAATGGGATTATTTAATATGATTCAAAAATCTCCCCGTTTTGCCCGATCCCGGGCCACTTCCGATTTGCCACAGGCGTGATTTTCAGGACCGGATCCGGAGATCCGATCCGGACAATGCCTCGAACTGATTCCGATCCTGTTTTGAGGTTGCGGATTTTTCGCAAAGAAAGAAAAAGCAGCCCCATCCGGCCTCAGGCAGCATGGCGGAAATAAAATCTGCCAAGCGGAACCTCAGGAGTGGTCCAAATGCTAATTTTGTGGAATGACCCATCACACTGCTTTCCCGGACCGGTACGATCCCGATCTGGACCTCCAGGATCCCCTTGCGGAATTCAGAAGCCAATTCCATCTGCCCGAAAATGAATCAGGGCAGGTACAAAGGTATTTTTGTGGCAATTCGCTTGGATTACAACCCCGGAGCACCCGGGATCACGTGCAGAGGGAACTCGATGATTGGGCCAGGCTGGGCGTTGAAGGCCATACCGAGGCCCGGTATCCTTGGGTACGATATCACGAATTCCTGACAGAAAACATGGCGCAGGTGGTGGGCGCCAGGCCATCCGAGGTCGTGGTCATGAACACCCTGACCGTCAACCTGCACCTGATGATGGTGTCCTTTTACCGCCCCACTCCGGACCGGCACAAGATCCTCATTGAATTCAGTGCCTTTCCCTCAGATCGCTATGCGGTGGAGTCCCAAATCAGATTTCACGGATACGATCCCGCAGAAAGCCTCATCATCCTGAAGCCCGACACAGACCACGAGTACGTGACTCATGCCCAAATCCAGGACATCATCAGCCGCGAAGGGGACCGGATTGCGCTGATCCTGATCGGTTCGGTCAACTATTACACCGGGCAGGCCTATCCCATCAGGAAGATCACCGAATGGGGGCACCAAAAGGGCTGCACAGTCGGATTTGACCTGGCACATGGAGCGGGCAACCTCCTGCTGGACCTGCACGCAGACGGACCGGATTTTGCCGTATGGTGCAGCTACAAATACCTCAACTCGGGACCCGGCAGCCTGGCCGGTTGCTTTGTACACGAACGTCACGCAAGCTCCTTTGATCTGCCGCGGTTTGCCGGATGGTGGGGCCATGACAAGGCTAACCGCTTCAAAATGGAGCCCACGCTCAGGCTGATGCCCGGAGCGGAAGGATGGCAGTTGTCCAACCCTCCGATCCTGCCCATGGCCTGCATGATGGCATCCCTTGAATTGTTCCGGCAGGCCGGAATGCCAGCCTTGCGCCAAAGATCGCTCCGCCTGCACCAATGCCTGCGGGAGCGCGTGGAGGCCATCGGGCATCCCAACATTCGCCTGCTCACCCCTGCGGCAGAAGATGAGCATGGCTGCCAGCTGTCCATCCAGTTGCTGAATGCAGACCGGAAAGTGCACAAGCGACTGGCGGAAAATCACATCATCGCAGATTGGCGGGAACCCGATGTGATTCGGGTGGCTCCCGTCCCTCTGTACAACTCCTTTGAAGACGTGTATATCTTTTCCGCAAAGCTGAAGGAGGCCTTGCTCGAACAATGATCCCGGCCC
>CAYXKO010000441.1:0-2498 GCA_964465435.1 uncultured Saprospiraceae bacterium
ATACGGCATCTGCAGGATCTACAGCCCGGATGACGGAAGACAGATGGGCCTGCAGGGCATGATCAACGACCTGCTGGCACAATGCGACTTTGAGACAGGCAGCTCCCTCAACGGGGAGGTCAAGGCCATTGAAAAAGGAGATTTCAGGGCTGTGGCCAGGCTGATATCGGCCATTGAGAACTTTCCAGATCAGGCGGACATCCTGCTCAGTTCCCTGGGCAAGAAAAACCTGGAGCGGAAAATTCCGGTACTGGGCATTACCGGTACAGGCGGAGCCGGCAAGTCCAGTCTGGTGGATGAGCTCATCCGCAGGTTTGTCCTGGATTTTCCGGAAAAGACGATGGCCATACTTTCTGTGGACCCCTCCAAGCGCAAGACCGGAGGCGCGCTCCTCGGCGACCGCATCCGGATGAATGCCCTCCACCCAGAGTTTCACGGAGGCAGGGTCTACATGCGCTCCCTGGCCACCCGCCAGAGCAACCTGGCCCTTTCCCCGCATATTAAAAATGCCCTTTACATCCTGAAATCCGCCGGCTTTGATCTGATCGTCCTGGAGACCTCCGGCATCGGACAGAGCGATACCGAGATCGTCGATTTCAGCGACCTGTCCCTGTACGTCATGACCCCGGAATACGGAGCGGCCACCCAGCTCGAAAAAATCGACATGCTCGATTTCGCGGACCTGGTGGCCATCAACAAGTTTGACAAGCGGGGCGCCCAGGATGCCATCCGCGATGTGCGCAAACAATATCAGCGCAACAAGCAGGCCTGGGACCGCGACCCCGACGACATGCCCGTCTACGGCACCATCGCCTCCCAGTTCAACGATCCGGGCACCAACCTGCTCTACAAAAACCTCATCGCCAAGCTCAATGAAAAAACCGGAGCAGGCCTGGAGTCCCAACTGGACATCCCGACCGGCGAGTCCGAAAAGATCTACATCATCCCGCCTGCGCGCACCCGATACCTGTCTGAGATCTCCGACAACAACAGAAAGTACGACGAATGGGTGGCAGAGCAGGCCGAGGTGGCAGCCCGCGTGCAGGCCCTGGAGGACACCGCCCGCATGCTGGGTGGCAGGGAAGCAGCCATACAGGAAATCAACGCCCTCCTCAAAGAGGAACAGGTTCGCCTGGACGGAGCGTCGCGACAGATCCTCGAAGGCTGGGAGTCCAAGAAAAAAGCTTTTTCCTCTGAGGAGTACGTCTACAAGGTCAGGGACAAGGAGGTCCGCGTGAAGACCTTCACGGAATCCCTTTCGCATACCCGCATACCCAAGGTCAAAATGCCGGAATACCATTCCTGGAAAGACATCCTGCGCTGGAGCCTGCAGGAAAACGTGCCGGGAGAATTCCCCTATACCTCGGGTGTTTATCCCTTCAAGCGCAAGGAGGAGGACCCGACCCGCATGTTTGCCGGAGAGGGCGGTCCCGAAAGGACCAACCGCAGGTTTCACTATGTCAGCATCGACATGCCGGCCAACAGGCTGAGTACGGCTTTTGATTCGGTGACGCTCTATGGCGAAGACCCGGATTACCGTCCGGACATCTATGGCAAGGTGGGCAACAGCGGGGTAAGCATCTGCACCCTCGACGATGCGAAGAAGCTCTACAGCGGCTTTGACCTCTGCGACCCGCGCACTTCGGTCAGCATGACCATCAATGGTCCCGCGGCTACGATCTGCGCATTCTTTATGAACACGGCCATCGACCAGCAATGCGAGCTGTTCATCCGCGAGCACAAGCTCGAAGACCGGGTGGAGGCGGCGCTCAAAAGAAAATACGACGACCACGGATTGCCCCGTCCCTGTTATCAGGGAGACCTGCCCCCGGGCAACAATGGACTGGGATTGATGTTGCTGGGCCTGACGGGAGACGAGGTCCTCGATCCGGCCGATTATGCAGCCATGAAGGCCAGGGCGCTGAAGGCGGTGCGCGGTACCGTTCAGGCGGACATCCTCAAGGAAGACCAGGCACAGAATACCTGCATCTTCAGTACCGAGTTTTCCCTGAAGCTCATGGGCGACGTGCAGGAATATTTCATCCGCAATTCCGTGCGCAATTTTTACTCCGTGTCCATCAGCGGCTACCACATCGCGGAAGCCGGAGCCAACCCCATTTCCCAGCTCGCGTTTACGCTGTCCAACGGATTCACCTTTGTGGAGTATTACCTCTCCCGGGGCATGAACATCGACGATTTTGCGCCCAACCTCTCCTTCTTTTTCTCCAACGGGGTCGACCCGGAATACGCGGTGATCGGCCGCGTCGCCAGAAGGATCTGGGCCAAGGCGATGAAGTACAAATACAAGGCCAACGAGCGGTCTCAGATGCTCAAGTATCACATCCAGACCTCAGGACGCTCGCTGCACGCCCAGGAGATCTCCTTCAACGACATCCGGACCACCCTCCAGGCGCTTTATGCCATTTACGACAACTGCAATTCCCTGCACACCAACGCCTACGATGAGGCGATCACCACCCCTACGGAAGAATCCGTAC
>CAYXKO010000442.1:0-2493 GCA_964465435.1 uncultured Saprospiraceae bacterium
CCCTTGAGTCTTGCCTCGGTGCGGTGGCTATGGGTATCATTGTGCCATTCGGCACCCAGGGCGGATGCCAGGGCATCAACAACCTCAAAACCGACATTGTGTCTGGTACCCATGTAATCCAGATGCATGTTTCCCAGGCCGAAAATCAGGTACTTCATTGCCTTAATTTCGCGCAAATATAGTCTGAACCCGAGCTTCCATTGTGGCCTTATTTGCATCTTTGCCGGGGTGAAGCTAAATCAATGGCGCGATTACCTGGCATTTGCCGGAAAACTCAGTACGGCAAAACTAATCAATGCTGCCCGGGTTTTTGGCTCATATCTCTATTCCAGGTGGAGCGGCAAACCCAGACCCATGGGGCTCCCCATGAGTCTTTCGGTGGAGCCTACGACAGCCTGTAATCTCCGGTGCCCGGAGTGTCCCTCCGGACTCAGGTCCTTTACCAGACCCACCGGTAACCTCAAGGAATCCTTATTCGACAAGGTTTTGGAGGAAGTGGCGGCCCATACAGTTGCCATGACCTTTTATTTTCAGGGTGAGCCCTTCATTCATCCGGGTCTTTGCAGCATGATCCACAAGGCTCACAAAAAGGGAATTTACACGATCGTTTCTACCAATGGCCATTTTCTGGAACAAGAGCAATGTGAACAAATTGTCCTGAGTGGTCTGGACAGACTGATCGTATCGGTGGATGGTGCAAGTCAGGAAATCTATGAAACCTACCGAAAGGGGGGCGAACTCTCCCGGGTCACCTCGGGTATTGAACGGCTCGTGGAAACCAGACAGAGATTAAGATCCGGAAAACCCTACCTGATACTGCAGCACATAGTCTTCAGGCAAAATGAAGATCAACTGGGGGCTATAAAAGCGTTGGCCACAAAACTGAAGGTGGACAAGCTTGAGCTGAAAACCGCCCAGGTCTACGATTATGAATCAGGTTCAGATCTGATACCTGAAACAGAGGTCTACGCGCGATACCAAAAGCAAGAATCCGGCAAATACCGCATCAAAAACCGCCTCCTAAACCATTGCTGGAAAATGTGGCAGGGCTGTGTGGTCTGTTGGGATGGAAGGGTGGTCCCATGCTGTTTTGACAAGGATGCCGGATACCAGATGGGCAACGTGAGTCAAAGTAGGCTTTCCGAAATTTGGAAATCAGATGACTATCAGAAATTTCGTCACAGGATCCTTCAGAACAGAAAAGGCATCGACATCTGCACCAATTGTACGGAAGGGGGTTTTTAAAGAGTTCCTGTGACTGTTTTACCTGACCTTTCCAAATAAAAAGGCCGATACCGATTTGAATATTTTCCGCATCGGTACCGGCCTGATCATTGATCTGTGTTTGGCCAAAGGGGCTTTCTAGCGCCTATCTTTTGATGATCAGTTTTTTACTGATTTGTATCTCGCCGGCTCTGTATTCCAGCAGGTATAGCCCTTCCGGCAGATCCTCGACCTCCAGCTGAATGGTCTGTTCTCCGCGGATAAGCCGTCTTTGAGAAATCCGGCCAGTCAGGTCGCGGAGTGTCAACTGAGCCTCTCCACCCAAAGGTGCATCCAATTGGATCAAAACAACCTCGGAGGCCGGGTTGGGGAATACTCTGAATGCAGCACCGAGCTCCGTGTCCCGGGTCGATACCGGCCCGACCAGAATGCTGAAGTTTTCAATTCCTTCCCAACCGCCCTTGCCATCGTTGACCGTATAGCTGAAGCCATCGTAATAATTGGCTGATCCGTTGTGGGTGTAACTCAGCAGTCCATCGTTGATATCTTTTTGCGTGAAGCTGCTTCCATAGGTCAACTGGTTTCCATTGATTTCAAGTGTGCCCTGGGAAGGTATGGTAACCAGGGTATACACCAGGGATGCAGGTCCGTCGTCAGTATCCGTGGTCAGGAGCAGGTCCTGCTGAATGGATTTTTTCTGGCCCGGATCCAGTTTAAGTGGGCCGTTCAGTATGATCCTGGGAGGGGACACGGTGAGTTCAGCACAGTATTGCAGGGTAAAATTCCGGATCTCTCCATCCCGGAAGGTACTTTTGGTGACCACCTCCAGCGCCCAGTCGCCTTTAAGGTCCTCACCCTTTAATTTACTGAGGGGCTCAAAAGGCATCATCCTGACGTTCCTGTTGGGAGGACAGGCGAGTGGGATCGGAGCGTCGTCGTCAAAACTGCACTTGAAGTCCAGGGTAACCGCGCAATTGTAATTGAACAGGTTGACCTTGGTACCCTTGGGGCTGACCAAATTGATATTTACGTCGCGTACCACGTTGGCATTGATCTCCAGATTGTTGACATTCATGTCTGCAAGGGGGCCGGAGAACGGAATGGGTACGATCACCGACTTCGTTCGTCCGGCAAACAAGCCTTCCGGGTTTCCGGTGAACGGTTGGTCAATGCAAGTCTTGTTGGTGGTCTGGAAGGCATAGGTCTGGGAGGCCCGTCCTTCCCCACAGGCATTGACCGGGAGCAATCGCCAGTAATAAATGGTATTGG
>CAYXKO010000443.1:0-2484 GCA_964465435.1 uncultured Saprospiraceae bacterium
GTCAGCAAAAGCGCAAACGAAGAGGCGATCAAAAAAGCCTACCGCAAGCTGGCCATGCAATACCACCCCGACAAGAATCCGGGAGACAAGGCTGCTGAAGACAAGTTCAAGGAGGCGGCGGAGGCCTATGAGGTACTCAGCAATCCAGACAAGAAAGCGCGCTACGACCGCTATGGCCATGCCGGAGTCGATCCTCAGGCCGGAGGTTACGGCGGCCAGGGCGGCATGACCATGGACGATATCTTCGAGCACTTCGGAGACATCTTCGGCGAAAGTGGCAGCCCATTCGAATCCTTCTTCGGCGGCAGGTCGCGGGGAGGCCGTGGCGCCGGAGGCCAGAAAGGCAGCAACATCCGCATCAAGGTGGCGCTCAGCCTGGAGGAGATCTCCACCGGCATCACCAAAAAGATCAAGGTCAAAAAACAGGTCAGCTGCAAGACCTGCAGCGGCTCAGGCGCCAAGGACGCCAAGTCCGTCAAGACCTGCAGCACCTGCAACGGCAGTGGCTTTGTGCGCCAGGTCAGGAGCACCTTCCTGGGTCAGATGCAAACGACCACCACCTGCCCGACCTGCAACGGCAGCGGTCAGCAGATCTCCAATAATTGTGCGGCCTGCAGGGGTACCGGCGTGGAAATGGGAGAGGAGACCATCGAAATCCAGATCCCGGCCGGTGTGGAAGACAACATGCAGTTGTCCATGCGGGGCAAGGGCAACAGCGGCGCCAACGGCGGAGCCCCCGGCGACCTGCTGATCAGCATCGAGCAAAAACCCCACGAACTTTTCTCCCGGGACGGCATGAACATTCACTACGACCTCTACGTCAATTTTGCAGATGCAGCCCTGGGCTATCAGGCGGAAGTGCCTACGCTGACCAATCCCGTAAAAATCAAATTACCACCCGGCACCCAAAGCGGCAAGATATTCCGGCTCAAGGGCCTGGGCCTTCCATCCGTGCAGAGTTACGACAAAGGGGACCAGCTCATCCACGTCAACATCTGGACACCCAAAAACCTGAGCTCGGAAGAAAAATCCATGCTCGAAAAGATGAGGCAAATGCCCAACTTCCAGCCGCATCCCGGCGTGGAGGAAAAGGGATTTTTCGAGCGCATGAAAGAGTTCTTTCATGGCTGATCTGAGGTTCTGGCTGTTGCTGGGCGCTGTCCTCATCACAGCTTCCGCTTGCGACAAACCCTTATATTCCGGGGAAAGACCCATTGCCGGATCGGTTTGGACCTACGACAATCCGGTCAGGTTTGACTGGGAGGTAAGGGACACACAAAAGCTGTACGATCTCTGGCTTGAGGTCAGCCACGCTCCCGAACTGTCTCACCAAAACGTGTACGTCAAGGTAACCACGAGTTTCCCCGAAGCTCCCGATCAGGAACAAATGTTGTCCCTGGAACTGCTGAAACCGGACGGCCAGCCCAATGGCAATTGCAGTTCTGACGATTGCACAGCCTACATTTCGCTGGGCCAGAAGCTGTCATTCCCATCCGTTGGCAATTACAGCCTTTCCCTCACCCAGCACTCGCGCAGGGACAGCATGCCCGGGATCCGCTCCATAGGCCTGGAGATCCGGGAACACCGCAAATAAAACGAAGTCATTTCATTGACGATGTACCTAAGCATTGGCCCTAGGCCTGGGCATAGGCCATCCGCTATTCGCCTCTTTCTCAATTATCAAAAAGTGTATTAAATTACATATTAAATATATTTGTAATATGTATTAACGCCATGTTGTGATCATTAACATTTTATTCAAAAACATCATACCTATCTTTGTCGTTCCAATTACCGCTTGCTTCGGTTCGTTTTTATTCATTTCCGAAGCCTCAGTTGATTAATAAGTATTATATTAGACCCTCTGAACGACCATGACGTATCGATTTCTCATAGTTTTATGCTTGTTTCTGGGCAGTTTTCAGGCCCGGGCGGCTGCCGTCCTGGGGTTTGATCTGGCCAGGGACCTGAGAGACAGGATCGTCTCCAACTACTCAGAAGAAGACATCATCGACCGGCTCAAGACCATGTATTCCATCGTCGAGGTGACCCTGGATCAGGATGTTTTGGACCAGGTTAAGCGCTTTGTCCTGTCTGACAGGACCTTCAGCAGAAGAATCCTGCACCGCAAGGAACTTTATTTCCCACTAATCGAAAAGACCCTCCAGGAGAATCAGCTCCCGGTCGAATTAAAATATCTGGCTGCCATCGAATCGGGCCTCAATCCTTCTGCCCGTTCGGGAGTCGGAGCAGGCGGTCTCTGGCAGCTCATGCCCGCGACGGCCAGGATCCGCGGACTCAAGGTGGACGACAAGGTGGATCAGAGATTTGATCCGGTCAGGGCCACCCAGGCAGCGGCTTCTTACCTGCAGTCCCTCTATCAGATGTTTGGCGATTGGTCCCTGGCGCTGGCAGCCTACAACTGCGGTGAAAACAAGGTGCTCGATGCCATTCAGAAGGCAGGTTCGCGGGATTTCTGGGAGG
>CAYXKO010000444.1:0-2473 GCA_964465435.1 uncultured Saprospiraceae bacterium
ATGCTTTTATCTGAGGTAAATGCAATTTTATAAACCTCGTCATCGCCTGTCCCTCCCAGGGTCTTTTTCCAAAGAACCTTTCCGTCCTGCCCCACTCTAAGCAGAAAAACATCCTTGCCACCAAAAGCCGTATCCACATCTCCTCCGCTTGCGCTGATATTCATGCACATTAAAAGCGAACCATCCGCCAGTGTCGCCATGTCAGCGATTAAATCGTCACCGGTGGTGCCATAAAGATTGGTCTGCAGCAAGGAAGTATTCCTGTTGAATTTCATCAGAAAAACATCCCGTCCGCCTTTGTTTTTGAGTCCTGTAAAATCCCCTTCTTCTGAAGACTGTGTCTCCCCAGCGACCCAAAAGTTCGCCCCATCTGCCCTGGCTATTTTACGGGCAATGTCTTCCCTGGAACCACCTAAATTGCGAACCCTGACCACGGCACCGGTCTCATCGACCGTTCCGACCATCACGTCAAAACTTCCCTTGTTGGCCGTGAGGTCCTTATCAGTCGAACGGGTGGCCCCTGCAAACAAAATTTTACCTGTTTCCAGGAACATTACATCATTGATCTGATCGTTATTAGACCCACCGTAGTTCTTTTCCCAAACTTTCATGTTGGTAACCGGGTCATACATCAGCATCCAGCCATCCAACAATCCGTATTGAGTAGAAACGTCGCCGCCGCTTCCATTGGCTATGCCGGCGCAAATCATCCGGCCACCGGGAACCATAGCCGTGGCGTTAAATACATCATTGGAAGGAGAACCAAAAGTCCGGATGCGACTCTGATAGCCGTTTTTATTGAACATGAAAATTGCCGCGTCGTCCAAACCCTTTGCCCCCAGATCCGTAGAACTGGACCTGCCTACCGTAAATATGATGGAGTCATTCAGAACAAGGGATTCGTTGGCGTATTCTCCGGCATTGCCGCCGTACAATCTGGACCAAAGCTTAAGAGGCTGTGCATCCAAACCTAATTGGAAGGCGATACAGAAAAGAATTGAAACTGGTAATTTTTTAAACATGACTTTACTATTTTGGGAGGTGAAAGTTACGGACTTTTGCCCGAATTTTAATCACTATTAAATAATTGGAGGATGAATGTTCAAATGGAGGAAGGATGGAAAGAGGTTTTGAAAGAGGAATTCGAAAAAGAATATTTTCACGAAATCGCCTCTAATCTCAGGAGAATGAAAGCCGAAGGGCATGTCATCTTTCCCCCCGGAGCCCTCATTTTTAACGCCTTCAACCTCAGTCCCTGGCATGAGGTGCGTGCCGTAATCCTCGGCCAGGACCCTTATCATGGAGACGGCGAGGCTATGGGCCTCTGTTTCTCCGTCCCCAGAGGGATCCGGATCCCGCCCTCGCTGAAAAACATCTACAAGGAACTCCAGGATGACCTGTCCATCCAGCCGGCCTCGCATGGAGACCTGACCGAATGGGCAAAACAGGGTGTACTGCTGCTCAACGCCTCGCTCACGGTGGAAAAAGACAAACCCAACTCCCACAAAAATCTGGGGTGGCACAGGTTTACAGATCGGGTGATCCAGGTCCTGAGCGAACAAAAAAAAGGACTGGTCTTCCTGTTGTGGGGAAACTATGCCAAATCCAAAAAAATCCTGATCGACGGCACCCGGCACCTGGTACTGGAGAGCCCTCATCCCTCTCCCCTGGCCGGAGGTGGTTTTTTTGGCAACCACCATTTTTCCAAAACCAACCAATTCCTTAAAAATCAAGGGTCAGGGATCATAAATTGGCAATTACATTAAATAAAATTTTACTATTTCAATCCTAGACTATACATTTGCCACATCGAAACTAAACCAAATATTATACTACAATGAAAACAAAACTAACTTTTCTGATTGGTCTGTTTATGGTACTGGGCGCTGCCAGCATCAAAGCCCAGGATTACAAATCCGCAATTGGTCTGAGATTGGGTTATCCACTCAGCCTGTCTTACAAAACTTTCATCAGCGAAAAGGGAGCCATCGAAGGTGTTCTTGGCTTCAGGGGTTACACTTATTACAGCTGGATCAACCTGTCCGCATTCTACCAGCACCACAAAGCCATCCCTTCTGTGGAAGGCCTCAAGTGGTATTTTGGAGGTGGTGCCTCTGCATACTACTGGAACTACGACAATGACTTTTATCCCAACAACGATTTTGCCAGTCTTTCCTTTGGCCTTCACGGGATTGTTGGTCTTGATTACAAGTTTGCCGACATTCCGCTCAATTTGAGCATTGACTGGATTCCGACTGTTGTAATTGGCGGAGAATTCCTTACCGGATTTGGAGGTTCATACGGTGCATTGAGTGCCCGCTATGTCCTGAAGTAAAAAATTGAGTTTAAAATATAAAAAAGCCGGATGTCATACATTCGGCTTTTTTTTTTTGCAATTTGCCAAACACTATGGACAAAACTTTTAACTGAATCAAGTCTTCATCAAAACCAACCAGTTGATTTCCGCCCGCTT
>CAYXKO010000445.1:0-2460 GCA_964465435.1 uncultured Saprospiraceae bacterium
CTGCCTGGTGCAAACGCGATTCGCTCAGTCCCATGGCATGATCCAGTCCGTGTACAGGGAATGGCGTGTAAACATCCATGATTTCCATATGGGCACTTTTGGCCTTTCTGACAGCTTGAAGTAGAATCTCCTCATCATTGTAGATTCCGTATATTACTTCTTTATTATATTGTCTCATATCAATGATTAGCTTAGTTTAATATCAATGACCGCTGGCATGTGGTTCAGAATGTGATTCATGTGCGTGATGAGAAGCATGGGTTTTGTTCTCACCTATATATTGATCTCCTCCCACTTTAAGGATATGCTTTACCTCTGCAATGGCAACAACAGGTGCCACACGGGTAAATATCATATAAAGGGTAAAGAAAAGGCCAATGGTGCCCACAAATATGCCGATCTCCACCCAGGTGGGATAATAATAACTCCAGGAAGAAGGCAAGTAGTCTCTTGCCAATGTGGTGGCAATAATGACAAATCTTTCAAACCACATTCCAATATTTACAAATATGGACATGAAAAATGTCACAAAAATGCTCCTCCTGTATTTTTTAACCCAGAATATCTGAGGGGAGATCACGTTGCATGCCATCATGCCAAAGTAAGACCACCAATAAATACCCATAGCCCTGTTAAAGAAAGCAAACTGCTCGTACACGTAACCGGAATACCAGGCTATAAAGAGCTCCGTCAGGTAGGCAACGCCCACTATGGTACCCGTAACGAGTATTACCTTGTTCATGGACTCTATATGTTCCAGGGTAATGTATTCCTCCAGCTTGAGAATCTTACGGGTGATGATCATCAGCGTTTGCACCATTGCAAATCCTGAGAAAATCGCTCCTGCCACAAAATAGGGAGGAAAAATGGTGGTGTGCCATCCAGGAATAACCGATGTGGCAAAGTCAAAGCTAACTATGGTGTGAACTGAAAGTACGAGGGGGGTGGATAATCCGGCCAGTACCAGAGAAAGGGATTCCCAACGCTGCCAATGTTTGGCAGAACCAGTCCATCCAAAAGAAAGCGTGTTATAAATTTTCTTTCTCAGCCCGCTTGCTCTGTTGCGAATGGTGGCAAAATCCGGTACCAGTCCGGTGTACCAGAAGAGAAGGGATACGGAGAAGTAGGTAGAGATTGCAAATACGTCCCAAAGCAAAGGGGAATTGAAATTCGGCCACAGGGAACCGCGTGTATTGGGGTAAGGGAAAAAGTAATATACCACCCAAACCCTTCCAACGTGAATGACCGGGAACAAAGCGGCACATATTACTGCAAAAATTGTCATAGCCTCAGCAGCGCGGTTTACCCCTGTCCGCCATCTTTGACGGAACAGCATAAGAATTGCTGAAATAAGGGTTCCTGCGTGTCCGATACCGATCCACCAAACAAAGTTGGTAATGTCATATCCCCACCCGATGGTTCTGTTCAGATTCCATGATCCGGTACCCATCCAAATGGTCCAAACGATACAAAATAATCCGAATGCGAGTACTGCCACCGACAACGTGAACGCAATAATCCAAGCCCTGCTCGGAGTCCGCTCAGTTGGGGTACAAAGATCTTCGGTAATCTGATGATAGGTCTTATACCCCTCCACCAAGGGTCTCCTTACGGGAGCTACATATCCTCCAGCCATTTTTAATAATTTATTATTTTGAAATTAAGCTTCAAGTGATTGATCTCTGTTATGCACCTTCATGGTGTAATTTACCGATGAGGCAACGTTAACTTCTTCCAGGACCAGATAATTTAAAGGATTATCCAATTTTTTAGCCAATTGCCCTTCCGGGTTATTCTTGTCTCCGAAGGTAATCGCTCCGGTAGGACAAGCAGTCTGGCACGCGGTTCTGACATCGGAATCCAATAATTTCCTTTGGGCCTTTTTGGCATTTAATTTTCCTTCCTGTATGCGCTGAATGCAAAACGAGCATTTTTCAATAACACCTCGTGAACGCACAGTAACATCAGGGTTAAGAACCATCCTTACCAGGTTTTCAGCATAGTATGGCTTATCGGTCTCACCGGCTATGTTCTTGTGATTGACAGGGAACAGGTCGGCCGTAGTGAAGTCATACCAGTTAAACCTCCTGACCTTGTACGGACAGTTATTGGCGCAGTAACGAGTACCGACACAACGGTTATAGGCCATTTGGTTCAGACCTTCCGCAGAATGGTTGGTTGCGTTTACCGGACACACGTTTTCACAAGGTGCATTGTTACAATGCTGGCACATCATCGGCTGATAGACCACATTGGGATTTTCGACATCCCCATAGTAATACCTGTCAATTCTGAGCCAGGTCATTTCATGATGACGAGACACCTCCTTTTTTCCAACTACCGGCACGTTGTTTTCCGCCATGCAGGCTACCGCACAGGAACCACATCCAATGCAGGCATTCAAATCTATGTGCATGCCCCACTGATGACCGGCATTATACAGGTAGTCGTGTCCTGGAT
>CAYXKO010000446.1:0-2456 GCA_964465435.1 uncultured Saprospiraceae bacterium
GATGTCACCCAGGTCCAGGATATTTCTTTCGTGCCATCCGAAGGATCTCAGAATGGATTTCACCTCTTCCTTTGCGGATGCATCGTTGCCGCTCATAAATACGTTGTGGTCGCCCCCGTTGATCATGCCCGGATTGACCATCAGTCCGCACCACATTGTATTGAGCGTTTTGACCACTTTGGCCTCCGGGAAGGCTTTTTGGATTTCCTCTCCCAGTGAGTTGGTGTTCACAATGGAGAGTGAGGGTGGCATGCCCTTTGAGAAATCAAGCGGATTGGCAATGTCCACGATTATTTTGCCGTCGATGTTCTGATGGCCTGCCATCCTCAAGGCCTCGATGGATCCCCCTCCAGCCGTGCAGTTGAAGATCAGCTCGCCAAAGGCGGCGGCCTCCGCGTAGGTTCCCGCTGCGCCCTTGCCTCCGTGTTTTGCCACAAAGGCCAGCGCCTTTTCGTTGTCTTTTGTTCTGGACCCCATCATCACCTCGTGTCCCAATTCGATCAATTTTGAACCAATGGCGTCTCCCACCATTCCGGTTCCGAATACTGCTGCTTTCATTTTTTATTTTTAAATTATTTTATGATTGATGATGCAAAGATGGGCGCCGTGCAGGCATCCGGAATGGTCGAAAACTTGGATGGAATGGTAAATTATTCTTCCGGAGATTGTTTCCTGAATTCCAGCGGGGTGGATTGGGTATGTTTCTTAAAGAACTTCCCAAAGTTGGCGGGATCTGAGAAATTCAGGCGGTAGGCAATTTCAGAAATATCGTAATCGGTAAACCGGATCAGCGCCCTTGCCTCAGCGAGCAGGCGCTCGTTGATAAACGATAATGCGTTTTTGCCTGAAGCGGCTTTGATCGTTTGAGAAAGGTGGTTGGGCGTGACATTCAGGAGTTGGGCATACTCCTCGATGGTCCTTTTTTCAATATAGAAGTTGTTTACCAGCTGAATGTATTTTTGAAGCATGATCTGCTGGGGCGAAGTGAATCCTTCCTCCCATTGGCCGAAGGCCTGGGTAAATTCCAGGAGATGGTAGAGGAGTGCCAGCATTTGTGCAGAAGCTACTTTGTGCTGGGGGTCCTTGGCATTTTCATAGGCACTGAATACGCCTTCAAAGTGGGGGGCAAAATCTTCGTACTTATCCTGATTTAGCCTGAAGAAGTTCGTATGCAGCAGGTTGAAGAAGGGAAACTCTCTTTCAAAGTCGGGTTTGAAAAAGGAAAAGCATTCCCGCTTGAAATAGATCAGATAACCTTGAGCTGAAGGATCGCGGTGAAAACTGTACAAAAGGCCGGGCGACTGAAACACCAGAAAAGAATTGAGTTCTGTTACATTGGTGTTGTCGTAGGTGATCTTTGTTTTGCCTGCGTTGGATACCAGTCCGATAAAATAAAAATCCTTTCGGAAAGGTGGTTTGTAGTTGTGGATGGACGCTTCGTTGGCCTTGATTCTAAGGCAGTAGAAATTCGGGTCCCTGGTCCTGTACCCGGAAGGGATGGATGCCAGGAATTCATTGATTTCCTTGTAATAGGGTATGTTGGATCTTTTGCCGGTCATACTGAAATTTGAATTACAGGCAGGCCGACGGATTTGACTTGCAAGCATCTTTCAGGCCCCGTTGCCGGAGCATTCCTTCCGTTGCCGGTAACCATGCTGAGGATAATATCCTGATAGCAGATATCATGGTGAAGGATATATGAATCGGGGAGCACGATGATGAAGATGAATCAGGATCATAAATTCAAAAGTAATAGATTTTTCCTTTAATGTAAAACCATCTTTCAGTTGGATGACAATTCACAGACAGGGAGGGCGATAAGCGGAAAATAACTGATCGGAATGATGCGCATATGAAGTATCATCCCTTACTTTCGATGGGTGCCGTTTTTCTAATCCGGATATTCCGGTTCACGTAAATTAATTTCTTCCGGTCCATTTTAATGGATCCCCGGGAATCCGGAACTTATCCATTCATTCCTTTTGATCTCCGGAGGTAATCAATCATGCTTTTGACTCCCTCGCGCGGAGGTGTGGCACTGATCCCAAACCTCTTTTCAAACTTGCTGCTGTCGAAGATGTAGTCCTGATCGTATTGGTACATCATTTCGGGAAATTCCCTCATGATCGGGACAAAAAGCCCGATCAAACGGATCATCCAGACAGGCAGGCTTTGAATTTTTGCTTCTGTTTGCAGTTCTTCGGCGATCAGCCGGATCCATTGCCGGTTGGTTAATTTTTCCTTGGTGGTGGGCACATGCCAGACCTGGTTATAGGCATCGGGAGTATTTCCCAGAAGGGCAGTGGCTTTGCCGGCGTCCGGCGTATAGGTGTAGGTATGTATCTTGTCGACATCCCCGAATGCCTGTGCTTTTTTGCCCTCCATCAGCTCGTCCCCACCCATGCTTCCGAGGGCGCTGCTTTTGTTGACTGGGCTGTAGAACTCCGCAGACCTGG
>CAYXKO010000447.1:0-2453 GCA_964465435.1 uncultured Saprospiraceae bacterium
CATTTTGATCGGAGAGCCCGGAGTGGGCAAGACCGCCATTGTAGAAGGTCTCGCGCTCAGGATCATGCAGAAAAAAGTCTCCAGGACCCTTTTCAACAAACGAATTGTCATGCTCGATCTGGCTGCCCTGGTAGCCGGCACCAAATACAGAGGTCAGTTTGAAGAACGCATCAAAGCCATCATGGGTGAGCTGGAGAAAACCCGGGATGTGATCTTGTTCATAGACGAGATCCATACCATCATCGGTGCCGGTGGCGCCACGGGTTCCCTGGATGCATCCAACATATTCAAGCCTGCCCTTGCAAGAGGCGAACTCCAGTGTATTGGAGCGTCCACGCTGGACGAATACCGCCAGCACATTGAAAAAGACGGTGCCCTGGACAGAAGATTCCAAAAAGTAATGGTCGATCCTCCTTCTGCCGAAGAAGCCTATCAGATCCTCCAAAACATCAGACCCAAATACGAAGAGTTTCACTCCGTATCCTATAGCGATGAGGCCGTACAGGCCTGTGTCAAACTCAGTGATCGCTACATTACCGACCGGTTCTTACCGGACAAGGCGATCGACGTGCTGGACGAAGTGGGTGCCAGGGTTCACCTCAAGAACATATTCGTGCCCAAGCACATAGAAGAGATTGAAGCTCAGATCGATACCATTCGGGAACAGAAAAATCTCTCTGTAAAAAGTCAGCAATACGAAAAAGCGGCAGACCTCCGCGACCTGGAATCCAAGCTTCAGAAAAAGCTGGAAAGCGCCAAGCAAAACTGGGAGGAGGAGTCCAAAACCAAGAGATTTCCGGTAACAGAAGACGATATCGCCGAAGTCGTGGCCATGATGACGGGTATCCCCGTCAAGAAAGTGGCTCAAAGCGAAAGCAAGAAGCTCGTCAATATGGCGGAAACATTGAAACAGGCCATAATCGGACAGGACGAGGCCGTTCAGAAGATCGTCAAGGCGATCCAGAGAAACCGAGTTGGTCTCAAGGATCCCAAAAAGCCCATTGGAAGTTTTATTTTCCTCGGCCCTACAGGTGTGGGAAAGACGGAAATGGCAAAAGCCCTGGCGAGGTTCCTCTTTGATTCCGAAGAAGCGCTGGTCCGTCTGGACATGAGCGAATACATGGAAAAATTTACTGTTTCCAGACTGATAGGAGCCCCTCCGGGATACGTAGGATATGAAGAAGGGGGACAATTGACCGAGAAGGTCAGAAGAAAGCCTTACGCCGTGGTTTTACTGGATGAAATAGAAAAGGCACACCCCGATGTTTACAATATTTTGCTGCAGGTCCTGGACGAGGGACAACTGACGGATGGTTTGGGACGGAAGGTCGATTTTAAAAATACGATCATCATCATGACCTCCAATATCGGTGTCCGCCAGCTTAAGGATTTCGGACAGGGTGTCGGATTTGCAACCAAGTCCCGGGTGGAGCACGCCGAAGAGCATTCCAAAGGGGTAATCAAAACTGCCCTCAAGAAGACCTTCAGTCCTGAATTCCTTAACAGGATCGATGACGTATTGATATTCAACGGATTGGAAAAAGAACAAATTTTCCAGATCATCAATCTGGTGGTCAGCTCTCTGATGAAGCGCATCGAGCAGATGAAACTGGAATTAAGCATCAGCCCGGAAACCATGGAGTTTTTGGCTGAAAAAGGCTACGATCCTCAATTTGGGGCCAGGCCATTGCACAGGGCGGTACAAAAATACCTGGAAGACCCCCTGGCAGAGTATATCCTTAGTGAAAGTCCCGAACCCGGCACCAAGCTGAAGGCAGTTATGAACAAAGAAAAGGATGCAGTGACCATATCTGCCTCCTCCAAAACAAGCACATCAAAAAAATCACAATAAAATTCATCCAGCAGGATTAATTTTGTGAAACGAACCTAAATCCTTTAATTTGAATCTCAGAAAGAAGCCTTCCGCACTTGACGAACTAAGAAGCCAATACCGCATCAACGAACAAATCAAAAGTCCCACCATCCGACTGGTTGGTGAAGATTTCGACGAAATATCCAAGATCGCAGGAAAACCCATTGAAGCCGGGGTCCAGAATACCTCCACCGCCCTTAAGTGGGCCTATGATATGGGAGCAGACCTGGTGGAAATCACTGCCAAGGCCGAGCCGCCGGTATGTAAAATCATAGATTTCAACAAGTTCCTGTATCTCAAGAAGAAAAAGGACAAGGAGATCAAGGCAAAAACGGTCAAGGTGGTCATCAAGGAGATCCGGTTTGGCCCCAACACGGATGACCACGATTTTGAATTCAAGGTAAAACATGCCACCAAGTTCCTGGAAGAAAACTGCAAGGTCAAGGCCTATGTGCAGTTCAGAGGCAGAGCCATTGCCTTTAAGGACCGCGGAGAACTCATTCTTTTGAGGTTTATCAATGAATTGGTCAACTACGGCGCTGCCGAGGAGCTCCCCAGATTGGAGGGAAAAAGGATGTAT
>CAYXKO010000448.1:0-2452 GCA_964465435.1 uncultured Saprospiraceae bacterium
TCAATCCTCCGATCAGCACGATCGCCAGCGGACTGATCAGGGGAGAACGCTCCAGCACCAGGGGGATCATGCCCCCGATCGCCGTCAGCGAAGTGAGGAAGATCGGCAAAAACCTCGTCTCGGCTCCATCCATGACTGCTTCGTACAGCCCCATGCCCTTTTCCCTGAGCTGATTGGTATAATCCACCATCAGGATCGAGTTCTTGATTTCGATCCCGGCCAGAGCGATCATGCCGATCGTGGCCACGAAGGAAAGGGTCTCTCCCGTCAGATAAAGCGCGAGCAAAGCGCCGATCACCCCCATCGGGATCACGCTCAGAACGATCACCGTGGACTTCAGGGTGCGGAACTCCAAGATCAGGATGGCCAGCAAACCAAATACCGCCAGCAAGATCACGGTGCCGATGCCGCCAAAGGACTCTTCGCGGGACATCCGCTCCCCCGCCGGCAAAAGACTGTATCCCTGTGGCAAGGTCACTTCTGATTGGATCCTGGCGATGATCTCATCCGTGAGCTGGTCCGTATTGAAACCCTGTGCGGTAAAAGCCCTCACTGAACTGTAGCGGTCCTTGTTGTAGTGATGGATCACGGGGGCCGTGGATCTCATCTCGATGCTGGCAATGGACTTAAGCGGCACCATGGCTCCTCCCAGCGAACTGACATAAACCTGATCCAGGATCTGCATGGGATTGTCGCTATACTTTTGCGTGCTGACCACGATCTCCAGCTCCTCGTCGTCTTCGTCCTGAATGTCGGATACCTGGATGCCCTCGACCACCATGCGTATGGTCCTGGCCACCTCAGCGGTGGGCACACCGTAGAGGCCGGCCTTGGATTTATCAATCCTGATGCTCAGATCGGATTTCTTGTAGCGCAACTCGTTGGACACGTATATGCATCCCGGGATGGATTCCACGATCTTCTCCACCTGTGCCGCGTAATGCTCCAGGCTGTCCAGGTTTTTACCCAGGATTCGCATCTCAATAGGCGCACTGATGGGCGGGCCTTGTTCAAAGCGACGTACCTTGATCCTGGCTCCGGCCACTCCTGCCAGCTCATTGCGCAATTTTTCGGCAAAGCTTACGATCTCAGGCACCTCGGCGTGATCGTCCAAAAAGACGATGAGTTGTGCGCCGGGATCGGAATTCTGCATCTGAAATTCGTTGTAATAGATCCTTGGATTTCCCTTGCCCACATTGGTGGCGAGTCTCTTTACTTCGGGGAGCGAGAGCAGGTACTGTTCTATGCGCCTTACGGTAAGGTCTGTGTGTTGCAGGTTGCTGTTGTGTTCTGTCTCTACATCGATGAGCAGAATGGGCTTTTCCGATGCAGGAAACAAGCTGAATCCCAGACTCGGGACCAACAGAAAGGAAGCAGCAAACAAGACCGCTGCAGACACCAGCGTCCAGACGGGATGGCGCATGCACCATTTCAAAAGAACCTGGTAGGGAGCGTTCAGGTAATTGCGAAAGGCCCTGTAAAACCAGTTGCTGTGCTCTTCCCCATTTCCGGGTTTGGATTTAAGGAAAACGCTCGACAAAAAGGGAATGATGGTGAGGCTGACAAACAGGGATGCCAGTACGGTCATCATCACCGCCATGGGCAGGGAGCGTATGAAATCGCCCGACCCCTCGGGCAGATGCGCCAGCGGCAAAAAAGCCAGCAGCAGAGCGGCAGTACAACCCAGTACCGCCACCACGATGTGGTTGGTGGCGGAGATCGCTGCTTCCTTGGCGGGGATGCCTTTTCTCATATACCGTTCTATGTTTTCCACGACAACGATGCTGTCATCCACCAGCAGGCCCAGGGCAATGACCATGCCCACAATGCTCAGCTGATTGAGGGTGTATCCCATCAGGTCCAAAAGAAAAAGTCCAATGCTCAGGGAAAGCGGAATGGATATCATAACGACCCACGAAGCGCGGGTACCCAAAGGCAGCAGGGTGAGCAAAACCAACAGGATGGCAATCAGAAAATCCCTGCCCAGGCCGGCCAGTCTGAACTTCACGCCCTTCTCCTGGTCAAAGGCTTGCTCCATCGAAATGCTTTCCGGCAGGGTGGATTGGAATTTTTGCAGCTCTTTTTCGATCTTGCTGCGCACCTGGATGATGTTTTGGCGGTCCTTCATGGCGGTAATGACCCAAAGGGCCCGCTTGCCATTGTATCGCACGATATGGTCTTCAGTGGCCTGAGATTCACTTACATTGGCTATGTCTTCCAAAAGCAAAGGCCGGCCGGAAGCATTCGTGCGGATGACCGTCTTTTTGAGCTCATCCACTCCCTTGACCGGAGAATTGACCTTCACATTGTACTTCTTGGAACCCAGATGCACATCTCCGCCGGGAATATTCACATTGTTGGACTGGATCATCCCCAGGACCTGGTTGACGCCAAGCCCCAGCTGGGCCATGCGTTCCAGATTGAGGTCCACCCTGATCTCGGATTCGGGCAC
>CAYXKO010000449.1:0-2450 GCA_964465435.1 uncultured Saprospiraceae bacterium
GCTCTTTCTGGTGATCCTGGTCATTCAGGGATTGCTTTCCTATTTCAGGACCTTCTTCTTTGCCCGTGTATCTGAATACGGGATTGCCGATGTCCGCAAAGCTCTTTATCAGAAACTCATCACCCAGGATCTTAGTTTTTTTGAAAGTCAGCGGGTCGGGGAACTGACGAGCAGGCTCACAGCGGATGTAGAACAATTGCAGAATGCGTTCTCGATCACACTGGCAGAATTCATCCGGCAGATCGTGGTCCTCGTGCTGGGATTGATCATCATCGGCTGGCTGGCGCCTCATCTCTCGCTGATCATGTTGCTCACTTTTCCGGTGATCGTGATCAGTTCCATGATATTCGGGAGATACATCAGAAAACTTTCCAGAAAAAGACAGGATGCGCTTGCCAATACCAACATCATTGTCGAAGAGAGTTTTCAGGCATTTCCGATCGTCAAGGCATTTACCAATGAAAAATTTGAAATAGCGCGTTTTGTGCAATCGATTTCAAGCATGGTCGGGATATCCATGAACTATGCCAAAATGCGCGGTCTTTTTTTCATATTTATCATCACCGTTCTTTTTGGAGGTCTGTTCTTCATTCTTTGGAGAGGAGCCCTGATGGTCCAGGCAGGAGAAATGCAGGCAGGGGACTTGTTTTCGTTCATCATTTACACCGGGATTATTGGAGGGGCAATTGCCGGGATCGGAAATCTGTATTCCACTCTGGCGGGCTCCATCGGGGCGACAGAGCGAATCCAGGATATTTTGGACAGGGATGAAGAGATAAGCGACACCCAGCTTCATGCCGAATCCCATCTCAAGCTACATGGTGAGATCAGGTTTGATGGTGTGACCTTTTCCTATCCCAGCCGTCCCGATGTGACCGTACTTAAGGATATCAGCCTGAGTGTAAAAAAGGGTGAAAGGATTGCATTGGTAGGTCAGAGCGGTGCGGGAAAATCGACCATTGCACAGCTGGTCATGAGATTTTACAAACCTACTGCCGGTTCCATACTAATCGACGGACAACATATTGATTCCTATGATCTGCTTTCTTTCCGCAAGAATCTCGCCATAGTGCCTCAGGATGTGCTCTTGTTTGGCGGTACGATCAGGGAAAACATTCTATATGGGAAACCGGGTGCTTCCGATGAGGAACTGAAAACGGCTGCAGAACAATCCAATTGCATGGAGTTTATCTCAGGATTCCCGGATGGCTTCGAAACCGTGGTGGGGGAGCGAGGCATCAAACTCAGTGGAGGTCAGAAACAGCGCATCGCCATAGCCAGGTCCATATTGAGAGATCCGGCCATTCTGATCCTGGATGAGGCCACCTCATCCCTGGATTCTGAATCGGAGAAAATAGTTCAGGACGCTCTGGATAAATTGATGAAAAACAGGACATCGATCATCATTGCGCACAGATTGTCCACCATCCGGGATGCGGATCGGATATACGTATTAAAGGATGGGTTGATCGCAGAATCCGGCACGCACACCGAACTGATCGCAATGGAAAGCGGCATTTACAGAAGCCTGGTCAGTCTGCAAATGGAAAAAGAATCCTTCTCGTTAAAAACGCATTCGGAATCCGGGGATTGATTTACTTTTGGAAATGATTCGGTCTCATCCTCTGTTCCGGTTGACCATCCTGGTTCCCATTTTTCTTATTGGCATTTCCACATTATTCGGCCAATTCAGGACTTCAATTGTCCTTGGCTATGATTTTTTTCAGCGATACCGCAATCCGGTCAGTTCAGGCCCCTCTGACGAGGGTAGGTCTTCCGGGGCGGTACTTGCCGCAATACCTCTGGGCATTGAGTTTTCGGTCGGAGCCCCGGATCTGAGTTTCGGAATAGAAGCCACTTGCAACTTTTCACCGGTGGCATTGGATCTTCACAAGTACAAGGGGTTGGGCGCGCTGTCTTTTCCAATTATTGCAAGGTTGAATTTTGGCGCCATGACGGGAATGAGCAGAGATAAAATGCTGGGATTCTCCTTAGGGGGTGGCCTTCAATACAACCGTACAGAATTGTTTGGACTAAAAAAATCGCAATCCCTGGTCACCCGGGATTTTTTTCCTACCTACGTGGGCGAGCTCATATTGGGCGGAGGCATCGGGGGCTTTACTGCAGGGCTCTACCTCAGGATCGGTGGGGCAGATGGAAGTTCCTTCAGCATAAACACCGGATTGATCACCCGCACGTCCATGTTCAAAAACAACAAGCCTAAAGAAAGGCCTCAATTTCAATCCTGACAATCGAATTATGTCCCTACCCATATCCCTTAAATCGCTAAACAGCTTCGCCATCGACTCACATTGTCAGGCGATTTATTACATAAGGCATGAAAATGACCTTTTGCCGTTTTACGGATGGAATCCCCGGGATTATTATATTCTGGGGGCCGGAAGCAATGTGCTGCTCATGTCTGAATTATCCAGGCCTGTACTTAAGGT
>CAYXKO010000450.1:0-2450 GCA_964465435.1 uncultured Saprospiraceae bacterium
AAAATTCACCATATAAAAGACAATTATTGAAGACCCGGTCGATGTGGACACACTTCTGACAGAGCATTGTCAGATTTTTCCCTCCAAAAGTGAACTGAGGAGAGCCATACAAAACAATGCCCTGACCATCAATAAAATGAAGGTCAACATGCCCGACCACAGCATCAGCAAGGAAGAATTGCTCCACGGGCAATTTATCATGGTCGAAAACGGCAAGAAAAACAAAAACATGATCATTTGCGAATGACCTTTTCATGAATCCATTTCAGCCATCCGATCGGCAAAAAGAAATATACATCCTCGGATCCGGGGGAATAAAACCCTCCATTCCCGTTGATTTCAGGATGCTTGAAAAGCTGGCTGAAAAGAAACTCAGAAAGGAAGCGTTTGACTACATTGCCTGTGGCGCTGGGCAGGAGGATGGAATACGAAACAACCGGACCGCTTTTTCCTCCTATCAGATCATGCCGAGGATGGCTTCAGGCCTTAGGGCGGTGGAAACCGAAGTTCAGCTACTAGGACAATCGCTTCCCTACCCCGTATTATTTGCTCCGGTCGGCGTGCTTGGTCTGGCACATCCCAGAGGCGATCTGGAACTTGCTGCCGCATCCTCCCAAACCCGGGTGCCAATGATTTTTTCCAATCAGGCCTCGGTGCCCATGGAAGAGACCGCCCAAATGATCCACAACTGCCCGTACTGGTTTCAGCTGTATTTCAGCAAATCCAGGGAACTGGTTGAAAGCTTTGTCCATAGGGCGGAATCCTGCGGATGCTCGGCACTGGTGCTTACCCTCGACACCACAACGCTGGGATGGAGAACCAGGGACCTAGACAATGCGTATTTGCCTTTTATCCGGGGGCTTGGCATAGCACAATACACATCTGACCCGGTCTTCAGAAAACTGATGGCCGACACAGACCTCTCTAGTCAGAATTCCTCCGGTTTTACCTTAAGAAAACTGGCGCTTGCACATTCTATGATGAAAAACTATCCGGGCTCCTACTGGAAGAATTGGCGTACCAAAGACCCCATAAAAGCAGTCAGAAAATTCATAGAAATCTACAGCCGGCCTGAATTGTCCTGGGACGATGTTGCCTGGCTTAAGTCCATCACAAAACTCCCTCTGATCATCAAGGGAGTCCTGACTGTTGAAGATTCACTTCGTGCCATGGATGCCGGTGCCGATGCTATTGTCGTATCCAACCATGGAGGGCGTCAGGTGGACCGGGTGATCAGCAGCCTGGACGCTCTGGTATCCATCAGAAAAAATGTGCCTGCAGCGTTTCCCCTGCTTTTGGACAGTGGTATCAGGAGCGGAACGGATGTATTCATTGCCCTGGCTTCAGGGGCCAGTGCCGTGTTGGTGGGGAGACCCTATGTGTATGCCATGGCTTTGCAGGGAAAAGAAGGAATTGCCGAATACACGAGCAACCTATTGGCAGAACTACTCATAACCATGAAACTCACGGGCTGCAGCAAGATCAGCGACATTCACCCTGAGCTGGTTTCCAGGAGATATTAGGATACTGATCCCCGTCTTTAGCCAAAAACACCCTCGCAGCCTATTTTGATTTCTTGTTTTCAAAGGCAATTGTCCAAATATTCCTAATTTTCTGCCAATTCATTCAGACGGATATGCCGAAAGCTGTTTTTCTACTCCTTTTATTCCCCTTACTTTGGATTTCAAGACTGGATGCCCAGGACTGTGCAGATGCCGGCCCGGACAGTACGGTCTGCGGATTTGATCTTGATTTGGTGGGAAATCCTCCCGGCGGTTACTGGACCCATGTTTGCGCACCCGGGGGACAACTGGTAAAGATCGACAGCATGTTTCCGGGTGGGATCAGAATCCGGGTGACCGGATGCGGAGCGTACGAATTTGTGTACCACATTTCTGAAGCGCCCTGTATCAGCGACGATACGGTGAAGATCAGATTTGAAAACAGGAATTTCCGGATACAGCAAACCTCCTATGACATAAGCCTTGAATATCCCAACAATCCCTGCCATCCAGATCCCAAGGACTCCTGCGGCCCTGTCAGGGTATTGGGTGGGTTTCTGCCCGTGACACCGCTTTGGAGGTTTTCCATCCGGGGAGAATGCGAATCCTACGAAATCAGCCAGAAACTGGGAGGTGTGGATTCATCATCCTGCAGCGTTGACAGTGTTGAACAGGATATTTTTGTCACACGCGACACAGCCAGACTTAATTGGACCACCAGCCAACCGGCTTTTATTGACCTGGATGAAAACGGGAACATCATCAACAATGACATCAACCGGTTTGTCGGATTTCTCACCGGTGGGCTGTTGGATGAATTAAACCAAAAATGCCCGCTTCAAAAATGCTATACCGATCCGGGATCGTGTCTGGACAGCATAGTGGTTGATACGGTACAGAAATTAATCCCGGTTCACCTGGGCGGATCCTGGTATTACCTAAATGGCG
>CAYXKO010000451.1:0-2449 GCA_964465435.1 uncultured Saprospiraceae bacterium
ACGAACTGGACGGTGCCGGATTGGACCTGATCCTGGCAGAACTCCTGCCGGAAAAGGGACTGGGTCTTGCGATCAACGACCGGCTGCGGAGGGCGGTGGAGATTTGATCAATAAAAGGTAAAAGTCATACCGCCAAGGCGGGACAGGAAGACTTACGATAACTGAGGGTAGTTAAAATTAAAAGGCACAAGTCATCCCGCCAAGGCGGGACAGGAAGACTTGCGCCAACAGGGGGCGACTCAACTTGCACATCATCTCCGATGGGCAATATTTACATAAAATCACAGGTGTATCCCTCATGTACTCCCTATGTGACCAACAATACTTGTATTGATGTTGATCCAAAATAGCAGATTTTTCATGTTTGGATTTATTCATGGATCCATGTATATTTGTCATTCTTAGTAAAATATCTATATATATGTTTATTGCAAGAAATTGGTCTCCTGTTATAATCATATGGCTGAATATTTTTTATTGGGCAAGTGCTCAAAGACCGGTGATCGATTCAAGTTTTGCCGATTTTGGTTGGTTACATACGACGCTCAGGCAAACTTATGAAGTGAATACCATCCTGAATGCTAAACAAAACATATTGGTGGTAACAGGTGACAAACTTCAATTTTTCGACTCTACAGGGAATTCTTTAAATCTAGGATCTTATCCTAATCCTTTGAATTGGACCGGATCAGAGGGGATTTATTTAATGTACGGCGCAAGTTTATCGGAGGATAGTTTTCTATTGGTTAAATATTCATCGTCAATTCCCAGATCTGTCTATGAAAAAGTATCTGTAAGAAGGATTCATACATCCAGTTTGTCGGATTCCAATTTCTTTGACAAAGGAAAACTTGTTATTGGTGATGACTATTTTAATACGTATTTAGGAAATATTTGCAATAATACAAAGGATGGTGATAGTTTCATTCTTCCTAAATTTTTAAAGGGGAGTCAAAAAGATATTTTGGAATTTGTCAGGGTAAAAAATCTGAATGATATTATCAGGCACGAATTGGATGTGACTGAATGGTGCTTGGATGGGGGTAATACAACGAATTTTCATATTTCCAATATTCACTATCATCCCGATGATCATTTTTATGCCGTGGTGAGTTATGATTGTTTTGATTCTCTGGGAAGTTATTTATTGAGATTTAAAAATGATATGTCTTTGGATAGTAGTTTTGGAATACTCGGCCATTATAATTTGGGTAGGACTGCTAAAATAAATAATGAAGCTATTTTGATACAACAGATTGTTTCTGATAAAGAGGGCTTTTTGTATATGATATATAACGACAATTTAAATAAGCGGATTTTGATTGAAAAAAGAGATCAGAAAGGTTTATTGGTCGATGAATTCGGAGATCGTGGAGTGTTGATCATTTCCGGATATTTATTTAAAATGTATCATAATTGGATGAACACTGCATATAATGGAAGTTCTAACCAGTTATACTTCTTTGCTTATGATTTCATTAAAAACACTTCGAGACTTTTCGTGATCAACACAGATGGAACGATGGATAGGGAGTATGATAAATCAGGGGAATTTGCAATTGAGGGGATAGTTAAAAGTTTAAGCTTAATATCAAGTGATTGTTACCTTGTCACGGGTTATAATCACAGTCAATCCCCAAATACTTTTTATTTAGTAAAATATTGCAATAGACTTGTTTCAGATGTAGATGAGACCAAGAATGATATTGTAGATCCATATATTTTACATATTAATGGTGAACTCATCATTAAAGCCTTTGGTGATGACTTGCAAACCATTGAATTGTACAATTTAATCGGACAGAAATTAAGTAGTTTTCCAATAACAGGTAATCAATCTGACATTATTTTAAGTTATCATGAAATGACAGCAGGAGCTTATATTTTGTCATTTAAGTATAAAGATGGTAAAACTATTTGTAAAAAAGTCATAGACCCTAGGTAGACTTTTTTGGAAGAATTTGTCAGGATAATTTTACTTGAATGTAGGTTTAAATAATAAAATAAAGTAACAAGTCATCCCGCCAAGGCGGGACAGGAAGACTAGCGGAAAATAAGTATTGAAAAAGAAAAGGCACAAGTCATCCCGCCAAGGCGGGACAGGTAGACTTGCGCTAACAAGGCATTAGTATCTTTTCTTCAGCCACTCCATGATCTGGGTGGTCATGAGGAACATGAGCAGGTTGTACATGCTGTCCTCGATGGGGATGGTGATCATCCGGATGCCGAGGTTGTGCGCGTCGTTGTACCAGACAATGGGTTCGTCGAGGAAGCTGCCGGTGAGGATGCCATTGACCAGAAAAAAGGGAATGAAGGATACCAGCCAGGCCCTGAGGAACAGGCTCAGCCAGGGTGTGCGCCGGTACAGGTGGTAGCACAGCAGACAGGCCGTCAAAACAAAGACTACGGAGTTGTACAGGCGTTGGGCAAAGATCAGGCCTGTGATCAG
>CAYXKO010000452.1:0-2449 GCA_964465435.1 uncultured Saprospiraceae bacterium
CTTTTGGAGTGCCGGATCCGCTATGGCGCCAACCAGGTCAATGCGATCACCTGTGCCTGCGGGAGCCATTCCGCCCAGACTCCCTGCATCCATGCCTGGACCTTGGCTTACTGGCATCAGCACGAAAGGGGAAAAGCCTACTCAGCCCAGCAGCAAACACGGTCTGTCCGAAAATCGACTCGCGACGAGCTTCAGCAGAAATCCTCTGAGGAGCTTGCCGGTTTTGCCGACCTGGCGCTCAGCCTGTATCCCGATCTGTCCCGCTGGGCTCAAATACTGATGCCGGTGCGAGATCGCGATACGACCGGATTTGAATTCTACAGTCAGGCCCTGAAGGCATTCCGTCCGGAAGTAAAGCCCAAATCTTCCGGATTGACGATCAAAGACCTGAGGCTAAGACTGCAATTGCTGGAGCGACTGCACGAGAAGGCCATTTTTCAGATGCTCCGGGGAGAGATCCTCGAACCCGCTGAGATGATCATGGCCCTTCTGTCGGAATCCTATCAATGGCTGGAAAGCTTCCAGGCCATGAATACGGAAAAACTATCCGCCCGCATGATCCAGCTCACCCAAACCCTGGGCCAGATCATCAAATCAGCGAAAGCACCGGATATCCGTCAGCACCTTTTCGATCTGTTGATCGAGCTCATCGTCAGCCAAAAGACCTGGATCCTGCACCGCCAGGACAACCTCCTGGCCTGTGTTTATTTGTTTACGGAGAAAAAACAGGCCCTTAAGGAGTTTGACAAACAATCGCTGGGCTCTGTCATGGCCCGGGAGGAATTCTTTGGGGTTCCCTCGGAAACACTGGGATTTCTATACGATCACTACGATTACGCGCACTGGGAAAACTGGATCAAAAAAAATCAATTGGACGCCAGGATCCCCCTCGGAGACTTGCTGAACTTTGTCCGAGGTCTGGCGGGCATGGTCTTTGACGAAAAGGCCCTTGCCTTGCTGAGATGCCTGTCCCGGTCTGCCCAGCATCCCGAGATCAGGCTCAGCGCAGCCCTGCTGCATCTGGAGCATCTCATCCGTCACCAGGACAAGGTGCAAATCGTCGAATGGTCTCGAAAATATGCCATCGAACTCGGCGATTTGCGCTTCATCAGAATCTGGCATGAGTCTGCCAGGCCCGGTGAAGATGAGATCGGCGAGCTGGTCCATGAGCTCAAAAAGAAGCGGGGCAACCAACCCGTCTTCATGCTGGAATCCCTTTCCATACTCAACGCATGGGATATGCTGTGTGAGGAGGTGGAAAAGAACGGCGAAATTTCCGTCATCCTGAAGTACGACTCCGTGCTGGCGATGCATTATCCGGAGCGGATCCTGCAACTGCACCTGCGGCACACCCGGGCCTACCTGGACGAACACGGGGGCACCAAGGCGTTTGACTACGTACAGCAGATAAAAAACCACCTGAGGCGTGAGGTTTCGCGGGATCTGGAGGCCCGTTATTCCGCAGCCCTGGAAGAACTATACCCGGACAGGATTTCCCTGTTCAGCGAACAGAAAAAAAACTTAAATTCCATCATATGAATTCAATTTTTCGCGGCCTGATCCTGATCAGCCTTGCATTTTCTTCCTGTCAGTCAGGCAAGCCGGATCCGGAAGCTTTTCGCGACTGGCACAAAGCTCTGAGCGTATACGAGATCATGCCCAAAAACTATTCGGAGACCCACAACCTCCAGGGTGTATTGAATGACCTGAAGCGCATCCGTTCTCAATTCATCACGGGCGTGGCGCTTCTTCCCCTGTCCCCCACCGAGGACGGTGGAAACAACTACAATGCCGGTGACCCCTATGCTTCTATCAACCTTAAAGCGCTGGACACCGCTGTGGCTGACGAGAAAACCGTCAGGAATTTCATCGATTCCTGCCACCAGTTCAAGTTGAGGGTGTTTTTGGAGCTGAACCTGAGCTATACCGGACCTGCCCATCCCTGGAGAAAAGAAAAACCGGATTACTACAAGTCATCGGAGCAACAGGTGGATGGAAAGTCAAACCAGGATTATGTGCGTCTGAATCTGGAGAACAAATCGGTCCGCAAGGAGCTCCTCAAGACGGTGGATCACTGGGCCAAAAAATACGATTGGGATGGCATTGTCATAGTCCATGGCAAGGACATACCCATGGATATGTGGACCGAGATCGGAGAAAAGGTGCACAACCGCGGCAAATTGCTCATCAGCACTGCGCACGTGCCGGAACTGGCGGAACAGGGAATTGTGGACAGCTACTTCAATGAACCTCTCTTTGAACTCTTCCAGAAAATGGCGGAGGGAACCACGCTGGTCTCCGATTTCAAGAAAATAATGGATGAAAACAAGGCCGCAAAGGTCAAAGGCATCAGCATGATGTACAATCAGTCTGCCGTCGTCAACCAGAAAATGGGATCCGAGTACAAACGATGCCCGGATTGCTACAAGTCGGCAGCCCTGATGACTTA
>CAYXKO010000453.1:0-2443 GCA_964465435.1 uncultured Saprospiraceae bacterium
ATCCGCATCGGTTCTGGCTTTTTTCCATTTCAAGCCTGATCATACCCATCAGCTTTGCCATAAACGTATTGTTCATTTTCATCTGGATATTCATCCGATGGAAATACGGCATGCTTTCCATTTTGATCCTACTGTTGGGATATGGACACATCCGGAAGTTTCTTGCGCTCAATGAAAAAAATGAAAGCTCGAGATGTCAGACCAGTTCGTTCCGGCTGATGAGCTTCAACCTGTATGGCCTGAAAAACACCAAGGACCCCAGCGAACAGATCCAGCAAAGCAAGAAAGCTCAATTCCTGAGTTTTATCCGCAAGTCCGACCCGGGCATCCTGTGCGTACAGGAAAACAACCTCTTTTCTGACCGCATCATCACAGAATCAGGCATCTTTCCCTATGTCCACTACATGATCAATCACGGCACCGGCATTTATTCCAAATATCCGATCCTGGACCAGGGCCTGCTGGATTTTGGCAAGAACACCAATTCCTGCGTGTGGGCAGACATCATGGTCAACGGCAATCGCGTGCGCGTATACAATACGCATCTGGAATCAAACCGCATCACGCGCGAGGTCAGTAAACTGAGAGACGATCAGCCCGAGGAAAACAAACAGAAAGTGGGCTTGATCCGCGACATTTTCAGAAAGTACCGCAGAATGTCCATTCGCAGAGCGGAACAGGCCGATCTGATCCGCGATCACGCAGCCCAAAGCCCCCACCCTGTAATCATCGCGGGAGATTTTAACGACACGCCTTACTCGTATGCCTACAGGATTCTGACCAAGGGCAGGAAGGACAGTTTTCTGGACCGTGGATTTGGAATCGGGACCACCTATATGGGTCTGATCCCGGGACTTAGGATCGACTTCATCCTGGCCGATCAGGGCGTCCTGAATTTCTGCACGCACAGGGTCTCCCAAACCCCGTTCTCCGACCACAATCCCGTGATCGCGGAAATATTTTCAAAATGATGAATTCAATTTCTTTCAGCCCGGTACGGAAAATCTTGCTGCATCTGCAGTTGCTGTCATTTCTTCAGATCCCATTTTGGGTTTCCGCACAAGACACCCTCAGCACAAATCACACGCAAAGTCCGTCCTACGACGAGTGCATAGCCTTTTACCGCTCATTGGAAAAAACAAATAAGATAGTCAGGGTGCTGGAGGCCGGACCATCGGATACCGAGCGTCCGATCTATGTCGTGGTGATTGACAAGGACGGACTCCGTTCGGCAGACAGGATCAGACAAAAGGGAAGGGCCATCCTGATGATCAACAATGGCATCCATCCCGGCGAGCCCGAAGGGATTGAAGCCTCCATGATGCTGGCTGAACATCTTGCAAAGGACCGGCAGGATCAAAGATTGCTGGATTCGGTGAGCATGGTGATCATTCCGGTGTACAATGTCGGCGGAGCCCTGTTTAGAAATTCCCATACCCGCGCCAATCAAAACGGCCCCTCTGTATATGGATTCAGGGGCAACCGGAATTACCTGGACCTCAACCGGGATTTCATCAAATGCGACAGCCGCAATGCAGAGACCTTCACCCACTTTTATCAGTCCTGGGATCCCGATGTTTTTATAGACACGCACACCTCCAATGGTGCGGACTACAGCTACAACAACACCCTGCTGCCTTCACAAAAGGACAAACTGGATCCGGGCATAAAATCGCTCTTGTACGGCAGTATGATTCCTTACCTCTATCAGGAAATGGAAAAGCAAGGAGATCCTCTGACGCGCTACGTACATCCCCTGAAAAACACACCCGACCAGGGCATCGCGGGATTTATGGATTCTCCCCGGTATTCATCGGGATACGCCGCACTCCACCACGCCATGCCCTTCCTGATCGAAACGCACATGATCAAGGATTATGGCACCCGGCTGGCAAGCACATACAGACTGCTGGACATCGCCCTTCGATACATGGCCAATCAGGCGCATGAGATCCGGCAAACGAGAAAGCTCGCCTTTCTGGATGACCAGAATAAGGATTCCTTCTGCATAAGCTGGAAACAAGACCTGAGCATTTGCGACAGCATGGATTTTCACGGATATGAAAGCGAGATCATCCATTATCCGGTCCTGGATCTGGACATGCATCATTACGACACCAACCGCCCCTACCGACGCAAAATACCCCTGTTTGACCATTTCAGGGAGGAGATCAGGGTAGCCAGGCCTGAGTTCTATCTGATACCACAGGCCTATGGCGACGTGATCGAGAGGCTTGCCTGGAATGGCATTGAGATGCAGAGGCTCGAAAAGGACACCCTGGTGGAAGCAGAATTTTACGAGATCTCGGATTTGAACACCCCTGCCCGTGCTTACGAAAACCACCATCTGCATTCGCAGGTCAGGCTGAGCCCGCGCAGGATGAGCTATCCCTACCTCAAGGGAGATTACCTGATCTCCACCCGTCAGCGCAAGGTCCGGTTC
>CAYXKO010000454.1:0-2441 GCA_964465435.1 uncultured Saprospiraceae bacterium
GGGGCTTATGCGGAGAAGCGCAGCTACGTTTTGTCAGGATGGGAGAAAGCACGAATTCGATTGGCGCAGGTGCTGGTAACGGAACACAATATGTTAATCCTGGATGAACCGACTCATCACCTGGATATGCCTTCAAAGGAAAGGCTTAAAGACGCCCTGTTGCATTATGAGGGTACGGTGATCATTGTTTCCCATGACCGGGATTTCTTGAAAGGCCTTGCCGATAAAACCATCCTGTTTGAAGACCAGGGTATTCGCGTCTATGAAGGGGATATTGATTATTATCTGGAAAAAACGGAATCCTCAACAATCTATGATATACCCGATGCCTCAAAGAAACGAACCCCCGAACAGGATGCCTCTTCCGGACCGGCAGACCGAAAAAAGCTGCAGCGTTTGGCTCAAAATCTGGAGAAAGAAATCCTGAAACTCGAATCACAAATCAAGGATCACGAATCTCGCTTATCCGATCCCCAATTTTACATGAATGCCGCATATGCCGATACTTTAAAAAAATATGAATCGGCGAAAATCAAATTGGAGCAATGCAATCAGGAGTGGGAGGAAGCGGTTTCCCGGCTTTAGGAGCATACACCCCGTATTTGGTTTATTGAAATAAAAAAGGCCTTAGAATGAGCATTCTAAAGCCTTTGGCGTACAGTCAAGATAAAACTAAATCAAAACTTTATAATTTAACATAAATAGAGGTCAAAATAAAATCACCAAGAAAGGACTACCGTCACAAAATTGTTAGACAAGCTTCGGCCCATGTAAGAACCCATGCTATAAAAGAGAGGATTTTGTTAAAGCCAACCTTAATTTCCCGTTTTTGTAATAACCAAACCTAAAACATGTGAAATCCGGTAGTCCTTTTTTCTTGGATCCCATTTTCAATATTCAAATCAAGCTTAAAGAACCATTAACGTTTTAATGTTTCTGACAATACAAAGGTGCAAGGATTATAAGCCCTGCACATCATGAGAAATACTGATTTTGAAAAATCAGGGTTTTCCCTGACCGGATTAAGGGTTTTACCCTATCGGGATTTGAATCAAGAACAGAGTGCCTTGATTTTCAGAGGATTCCACAGTAAACTCTCCCTTCAGGTAATTGACACGGCTGCTAATATTTTCCAGGCCCATTCCTTTTTTGACCTGCTCGATATCGAATCCCTTTCCATCGTCCTCGACCGAAATGGTGTATTCCAATTCGGATTTGCTTAGTTGAACGAAGATTTCAGAACATTGGGCGTGCTTGATCGAATTATTGACAAGTTCCTGGATGATCCGGTACAAATTCAAGGCCATATGAGGGTCCATGTGAATCGATTGGTCAAAGCCAAAATACTGGAATATGATATTCGGCCCGTTTTCCAGCCTGTAGCGGTTCAGGAGGTCCTTAACCGCATCAATCAAGCCCAGTTTCTCCAAGGCGCCAGGCTTAAGGTCGTTTGAAATGCTTCGTACCTCATCGCATGCCGTATCAATGAGATCGTATAATTTGGTAAAGTCGCCCTGATCCTGAAACTTCTGCTGGTGGACCAGCTTGTCAAAACGGAGTTTGATCGTGGACAGGAGTCCGCCAAGGCTGTCATGCAGATCCTGGGCAATGCGCTCCCGTTCGGATTCCTGTCCGTCGATCATGGATTGCATGGATTGAAGTTGCAGGTTGCTTTCCAGCTCCTTGATCTTTTGATTATTGATTTGCTCGCTTTGGTTGTGGATGATGTTGCTGGTTTCAAGCTTTTGCTGGTAGAAAAGTATGACAAAGTAACCGGCCAATAGTATAGCGCCGATGCTGAACAAAAGGCTGTATAATGTAAAATTGGAGCGCCTGGATTTCAACTCAAACAAACGCTTGCTTTTTTCCAGATCTATTTTTTCCGTTTGTAGTTCTTTCTGCTCGTATTTCCCGATCAGCCGTAACAAGGACTCCGAATTCTTGATTTGGTTCAAGGTGTCATTGAATTCAATAAATTCAAGAAGGTGGTCTGATGCCGTCTGGTGATTCTCCTGAAAATGGTGACATTCGTAAAGCCGGTATGCGAATTGCTTGCCGTAGTCGAAATATTTGAGGTCCCGGGACATTTCGAGGGCCTTGTTGAAGACGCCTTCGGCCAGGTTGTATTGGGCCAACTGGAAGTAATATTCCCCCAGTACTTCAAGGGATTTCAATTGGAGATCGGCATTTGAAATGGATTTTGCGTACTGGTATACCTGCTGCATGACATCCGGAGAAGTTTGCTTGTTTAAAAACAAAAAGGCATCAATCAACATGTGCTCGTGCTTGCAAAAGGCATTGAAGTCGTCCGCTTTATTGTTTTCACATTGGCCGAGAAAATAGATCGCCATATCCGGATTGCCGATCTTCTTGTAGATGTAGGCTAGTGCATGCTGACTCCTCACGACATCAAGGTCTCTGCCTTCCTGTTTGAAATAGAC
>CAYXKO010000455.1:0-2428 GCA_964465435.1 uncultured Saprospiraceae bacterium
CTATGTGGGACGGGCATACACTGATGGGTGTGGTGGAGATTCCCAGAGGCGAACGATGTAAATTTGAGATGCACAAGGATTCGGGTTTGCTGATCCTGGATCGCGTTTTGGCCACTTCATTTGAATATCCGATCAATTACGGCTTCATTCCCAGGACCATTGAGGATGATGGAGATCCGCTCGATGTACTGGTCATGTCATCTTTTTCATTGCCTCCCCTGTGCCTGGTTCGGTGCAGGGTGCTTGGGATGCTTCAGATGGAAGATCGCGGCAAACAGGATCGCAAGATACTTTCCGTGGCGGAAACGGACATTACGCAGGCTCACATCCGGGGATTGGAAGATTTGCCCGTCAACTTTTTTGCGGAGCTTCGGCACTTTTTTGAACAATACACCATTCTCGAAAACAAAAAGGTCGTCATACGGGATTTCAGAGATAAGCCTGAAGCCTCTGCCGTGATCGATCAGTGCCTCAGGGATTACAAGGTCAGATTCGGCCTGTAAGAGATATCTGGTTGAGTCATCCCGCTATTCGGGTCCGTTTAGATCGCAAGGATACGGGATCTGCATGGTCTTATTCACACACTGCTTCCATTTGAATTTTTTGTGGCAGGGATATTTCCTGATTCAGTTTTATTGAACCTGAACCACCTTCCGCGAGGGCAATAAACACTCCATTTTTTCGAATCAGGGACAAGGACTTTTGCAAGTCTTCCAGCTTGATTCGTCCAATGATGTAATGATGGGATTGGCTTGAATATTTTTGCTCAATTTCGGCAAACTTCAGCTCATTGACTTCATCGTAATGGCGGAATCGGACATACACCTTGATCGAAACCTGATTGGTAAAATGCAGGTGCTCGTTTTGACGGTATTTTTTGTATTCGTATCTGTACCCATAGGAGAGTGCTGACAGATCTGATAAAACCGCAGCTCCGGTTGGAAGGCTGCCTGCACCCCGTCCCTGAAAGAATTGCTGCCCGGAATATCTGGCTTCCAGTGACACGGCATTAAATTCCTGCTCTACATTGTATACGGGATGATCCCTGGATACAAACTGAGGCATAACGAATGCGACCAGGGTATCATTCGCAATCCTTTTTACCACGGGCGTAAGCTTGAGTTTTAAATTTTTTTCCCTGAGGTATTCCATGTCTTCTGATCCGAGGTGATCGATGCCGAGATTCAGGACCTTGTCAGGATGAACGGAAATGCCAAAAGCATGCCAGCACATGATCAGTGCCTTGTATTTTGCATCGTATCCCTCCACATCGTTGGAAGGGTCGCTTTCTGCAAAACCCAGTTCCTGGGCTTGCCTCAGGGCTTCTGCATAATCCAGCCTGTCTCGGGTCATTCTGGAGAGGATGTAGTTGGTCGTGCCATTGAATATGCCCTCCATGCTTTGTATCGGTTCGTTGTCAAAGTATTCTTCCAGGGTGCGTATGATGGGAATGCTGCCGCAGGAGGAGCCTTCGTACAAGAGTGACACTCCATATTCATGCTGCAGTTGGTATAATTCCTCAAAATGATGCGCAAGCATTTTTTTGTTGGCGGTCACGACGTGTTTCCCCTTCCTGAGCGCTGTTTTGACGATTTCGTAGGCGGATTGGGGGTCATCGATGAGCTCCACCACCACATCGATTTCGGGATTGTTCAGGATGTCGTTTTTGTCGTAGCTGATCAGGGCGGGATCAACAGGTCTTGTTTTGTTGGGGTTTTTGACCACGATGCGCACAATGTCCGCCCTGAATCCCGTGCTTTTTTGCAAAACTTCATATAGCCCCTGGCCAACACAGCCAAGTCCGAACATGCCGATTTGGGTTCTTGATTTCATGATTTCAGTTGTTAGTATGATTTGGATTTTTTAAATAAAATTGCCGTATTACTTGGGTGATCGCATCGGTTTCGATCAGAAAGCCGTCATGGCCATACAGGGATTCAATTTCTGCATAATCTGCATTGGGAATGTGTTTGGCCAGGAAGATCTGCTCTTCGGTCGGGAACAACAGGTCTGAAGAAATACCGATGACCAGTGTTTTGGCCCTGACCCAGCCGAGCACTTCCTCTGCCGGTCCGCGGTTTCTTCCTATGTCGTGACTGTCCATCATTTTGGTCAGATGCCAATAGGAAAATGCGTTAAACCTGGATGCCAGCTTTTCTCCCTGATATCTTTGGTAAGAAGATGCTCTCAGGGCGCCTAAGTTGCCACTGTTCTGCTCTGACTGGGTATGCAGATAGGTATGGTAGCTTCTGTAGCTCAGGAGAGCCGTGGCTCTTGCTACTTTCATGCCTTCCAATCCGGCATCCTCCGATTCCTCCTGCCATTTCGGATCCATTTCTATGGCCATCCTCTGGGTTTCATTGAACGCCACGCCCCAGGCGGAATGCCGGGCGTTGGTGGCAAGCAGGACCAGGTGCTGGAGTAAACC
>CAYXKO010000456.1:0-2425 GCA_964465435.1 uncultured Saprospiraceae bacterium
AATCCCCATCACGTAGTTTCTTTCATTTTCTATGGCCGAGGGATCCAGTTTGGACCTTTGCTTAAAAAAGGCAAAGGCCACTTCCTGAAATATATCCTTGGCATCTTCCAGGTCGCCACTGTTGTTCAAAATATAGGTCCTGACCAGAGAAAAATAGTTTTCATAAAAATCCTGGATCCTTGCATCCACACCTTCCGGGTTCGCCACTGATTCCATATTTTCCAGATGTACGTTCATGTGTAATAATAAAAATTGATCAGGACCTGATGTTGTAGGAGATCCCGATGAAATAACCTTGCTCAAATCTGCCCCTGGTCGGTATGGTACCCACACCCAGATTGACAACATCACCCACATGCAAATTCTCTGACAGCCGAAGTATCCTGGAAAAGATGAAACCTCCTGTGATCACAAAATTTTTATTCTTGCCTACGATCAGAGAAGGTCCGACCATATAGGATAAATTGTCAATAACTTCCTTATTGCTAAGGGGAATCCCGACCCCAAAAGATATTGCCGGAGAATAAGTCGAATTAAACTGATAATGCAAGTTGAACATGGATGCCACAAAAGGAACATACTTATCAGCCGGTTCAGAAAGCAGGACATTGTTGGACACATAATAGGTTTCCGGAGTTTTATTAAACCCTGCCCCCTGAACGCCCACAGAGGTTGCGATCCCATATTCACCATAAGTCATCACCTTTAACTTAAGCGCTTTGAACAGTTGCTTGTCCTCTTCACTCACTATGACACTGGCTGCATTGGAGTCGCGCAGGAAAACCTTCAAATCGAATATGACGTATTTGGTCGAAGCCTCGGTGCTGTAGGTAATGCTGAAATCATTGCTTTGAATTTCCGAATACTTTAAAAATATCCTTTGGATCCCCTCCCTGTAATCAAAGGCTGCAGAGGCACTGTCAGCACCCAGTCTGGCATTGATTTTGACGTTAAGGTTTTCGATTTCGGGTAACTTGTTTTCAAACTCCTTCATCAGTCCGTACAGGGCATCGATCCCGTGATCCGAATTTTTTATGCGCTTGTGCAGCTTCTTGAATTCCGACAGATTGGATTCAAAATCCTTTGACCTGGAGGATATTTCAGACTTCAATCCCTGCATTCCCTCCATTTTTTCCACCAAAGCAGGAATATCCGTAATCTGGAATGTCTGTTGCTCCTTTAACATCAATGCCTCCGAGAAGTACTGATTGAGCATGGCCTTGATCAGGGATGGGGCAATATTGGGATTGGTGGTGAGGGTTTTGATGAAGCTCAGGTCCCCCCTGATATACTGATCCGCATTGATCCTCTGGTTCAGTTCCGATACCATGCTGTTGATCGCTTCTTTCTGGTTTTCCAGCTCCTGCAGTTTTTCCTCGTACTCGATCAGATCTTCGTTGGCGCCCCTGGAGGCCGGAGCGGCTCCGTTCGGAGCGAGGACCGACAGCAGGTTTCCGAATACCGGAGCCTGCATCAAGGGTAGCAATGCGCTCCCGCCCGGTACCAGGCTGTTGATCAGCGTGGGCATCATGCCCAGGAAGGTATTGCTCTGCGATTCAAACCCTGGCGGCTGTGTAGAATGGTAGCTGATCTCATTTTCAGAATTGTAAATGTAATTGTTGTATTCAATGAGGTGCAGATAGATCTGCTTTCCCTTTCTGAGTTCGAGCTTGGAGACCGGCTTGCCGTTTTTCTCATACCACAAACTGTCCTTGTGCAGGTTGTAGTAGATATGCAGATCCTGCGCATAAGAGAATCCCATCAGGAAACTAAAGAAAATAAAAAACAGTCTTTTCATTTTTTGGAATTTGCAATGATAAATGTGTCCGTGTAAATATGAATGTCAGAAACAGAAACTTTCGTTTTGCTGGCACTGCGCGTGCTCAGGGATTCGTCCGAAGCGTCTTCGGAAAAGAGGCTTTCGAACTCCCCCTTCTTAATCCCGCGGGTATTGGCTGTGGAACGAAGGTCAATGGGCTTGTCCGAACTGATCAGCTTGAACACTTCCGTACCCAAAGGAGGATTTATCGTAAACTCTGTGGGAAATAAGATCTTCTGATCCGGCAATATCCTCATTTCCTCCGGATTTGAATTCGGACCCGGTATTATGACTTCGTACCTATTGTCGGGCTGAAGATCGATCAGGTTAAAGTAGGCCGGCTTGATCCCCTCGTTGATGATCAGGATCCTGACCTTGCTGCTGGTCGTCAGTTTCTTCACACCGGAAGCATCCATGCTGAGGAACTTCATCTTGTCCGAGTCCGTCTCGGTGCCGATGCTGTCGACGGGTATGATCTTAAAGCTTACCCTGATATCAGAGCCTTCCAATTCCATTTTGCGCATGGACTCGCCCCGCATATATCTGCGGACGGCTTTCAAAGCCTTATTGGCGATAAACTCCATTTGCATCCCTTTGCAGGGAATC
>CAYXKO010000457.1:0-2423 GCA_964465435.1 uncultured Saprospiraceae bacterium
GATTTACCTGCAGATGGAGGACCAACCAAAACCACAGTTGCGTGTCCTTGTTTTATAACAGCATATCCACCTCAGGAACGATTCCCATCACCAAGAACTGGAGTGTACAGGTGGGGCAGATCGGTTATGACTTTAAGCTAAAAGGGCTAACCTACCCGGATATTGGTCTCACCCGAAATCTGCATTGCTGGATCATGCGATTCAGTTATTATCCCCAACTGGGCGCTTTTTCCTTTTTCATAGGTGTCAATCCGGGACCTTTGGATTTTATTAAAATTCCGAGCAACCAGGGAATTACGGGAACGAGGTGATTTGACTCATGTCTCCCGGGTGCAGGCATTTCCATGAATATAAACGCTGAATCACGACGGCATTTTGTTGCTACATGAATCAGGAATGATACCTGGTTAAGTATTTTTTGATCCAGAAAGACAAATGAGAAAGTACTTATGCCTTATTAAGAGCACATGACTGCCTCTTCAGATTTCCTGTTCTTCGCCGGCTTGTACCGGTCTGAAAAAGCTAAAAATGGTCTGTCCATAATTTCTCTTTTTCCAAAAATGCGGGTGCTTTTCGAAATCGTGGTCCGGATTGTGTTCCAGCACAAACAGGCCTTCAGGATTCAGGATATTGGCTGAAAAGACCTGGTCGGGAATCTGGTCCAGTCCCTTGAGTCCGTAGGGAGGGCCTGCAAAAATATAATCGTAGCTTTCTCCGCTTTGCTTGATAAAATCAAGATAATCGCTGTGGACGATCCTGATGAACTCGGTGATTTTAAATTCGGACGCTTTTTGTCGGACGAATTTTACTGCGGGCATGAACTTGTCCACATAGGTCACATCTTTGCAGGATCTTGAGATGAATTCAAAGGAATGTGCGCCGGTGCCTCCAAACAGATCCAAAACCCTGATGGACTCAAAGTCAAGGTCGTTGGTCAGGATGTTGAACAAGGCGGTCCTGGAAATGTCTGTGGTCGGCCTGGTCGGCCAGTTGTCAGCGGGAGGATAAAAAGTTCTTCCCTTTAAAAAGCCACCGGAAATTCTCATGCCTTTTGCTGAATCAGGGTATCAATCTCATTCAGGATATTTGTGGCAGCCGGAACGGAAACGTTCCTGAAATAGCTCCGGATCAAATTGAGGATCCTGGAATCGTCTGAGATCTCACCCAGCAATACCAATCGGTCGGATTCTCTGCTAAGATTTTGTTCCAGATAGACCCTGTTGATATGATACAATAATTCTTCCGCATTTTCAAAACCCTCAATATTGAAATAGAGGTACTCGCTGATCCGCTTTACCACCATCACAGCCCTGCCTCTGATCAGGAGCAAAAAGGTGCAGGCACTTTCCCTGCACTCCTTTAAACCTGAGAGCAGGGGAATGAATTCCGAAATGTGTCTTACGCTTTTGAATTGATCGGCATGTTTATTTTTAACAGCAAAGCGGGCCTTATAATGGCGGTTGAAAAAATCCCGGGTCATTATCCGCTCATTGGGAAAAAGCGGAAAGGACAGAAAGAGTGAATCTGAGTCATCCGAGCCGGGATGGATACTGAATTTGGAATCAATAGAAATGGCATGCAAATTTTGGGTAGAGAAAAAAGCACTGCCGTCAGTTTCGACGGTTCTCCCATTTTCTACAGAGTAGCATTTATCTTCGTCTGTGATTGCAAACATTTTCCTGATTTTCAGTTGGCTAAGCTGACTATTCCTAAATTTGCGCAAGATAAGCAGTATTTTGAAATCAGAGTCCCTCACCTTGCTGGGTATCGAGACTTCCTGTGACGACAGCTCCATGTCTGTGATACGGGATGGCAATGTACTGTCCAACCTGATCTATTCCCAGGCGATCCATAAGAAATACGGAGGTGTGATTCCCGAATGGGCATCCAGAAAACATTTGGAGGCGATGGTCCCTCTTTATCGTGAATGCCTGGACTCAGCCGGGGTAGGGCAGGAAGAGCTGTCTGGGATTGCCGTGACCAGGGGCCCCGGACTGATGGGCTCCTTGCTGGTCGGAATGGGATTTGCAAAAGCCCTCTCATTTTCTTTGGGCATTCCCCTGGTCGAGGTCAACCACCTTGAAGCGCATATTTTCTCCGTGATGATTGAGTCGTCCGGTCTCAAATTCCCCTACCTGTGCCTCACGGTATCCGGCGGGCATACCCAGCTCATTCGGGTAGATGGTTTTGGCAATTACACTGTTTTGGGCACGACGCTCGATGACGCAGCCGGAGAGGCTTTTGACAAAACTGGAAAAATGCTGGGGCTGGAGTATCCGGCAGGACCGGAAATAGACAGACTGGCTGCGGGTGGCAAGCCGGTTCATCGCTTTCCTGTTTCGGAGATGGACGGGTTTGATTATAGTTTTTCGGGCTTTAAGACATTCGTATTGTACTACCTGGTGAAAAATCTGAGAGACGAC
>CAYXKO010000458.1:0-2421 GCA_964465435.1 uncultured Saprospiraceae bacterium
ATTACCGGTGATTAAGTCAGCTCTTGAATCCTCGGCACACCCGTACAGTCGATCTGTTTCCGGGTATCTGGGCAAACAGGGTACAGTGACATTGGATTCCGTTACTGAAATTCCCAATGCCGGTATTCTGGCCAACTTTGGGTCACATACTGTTAAGTTGGGTTCTCCGAATTTTGTGCTTCCCAATATGGGAAAACCCGTTTCAGGTCATTCAGAGGTCCATCTATCCATAGACGAGGATTATATGGGGTATTTTGAATTGAAACAAAGGATCAGGCCGGGCGTTATGGAGGCAATTTCAAAACTCAGTAATTATCGTTTGCACTTGTTAAGTGGTGACAATACAGGGAGTGTGGCAAGCCTGGCATCTGCCTTGCCTAGTGAGATGTCCATTCTCGGGGAATGTTCTCCAAAGGACAAACTAAAATATATCGAATCTGTCCAGGCAGACAATGAAAAGGTCATGATGCTGGGGGATGGACTGAACGATGCCGGTGCGTTGAAGCAGGCTGATTTCGGAATTTCCGTCATGAATGAGAATTTTACTTTCAGTCCGGCCTCAGACGCCCTTTTAGAGGGAGGAAGGTTGAAATACCTCCCTGAATTTCTCCGCCTTTCAAAATACGGCCGGAATACAGTGAGTTGGATTTTTGGTTATTCCATCCTTTATAATTTGGTAGGCCTCAGTTTTGCGGTGACGGGCTATTTAAGTCCGTTGGTTGCAGCTGTTTTAATGCCGGCATCCTCCATCAGTATTATGCTCATTGCCTATCTCTCAGTATTGTTCTTTGAGAAAGGTCACTTGTCTGGCATTCGGGATTAAGTATTCAAAATAATTGATATTCAGTAAGTTGTCTTGTTTTTTGTGAGTGGGCTGTGGGAAGAACATAAATATTTGATAAAAATCATTTTGGCAATTGATTACGATTAGGATGTCTGAAGGGGTGAGTCCGCACTTTTGTATTGCTATTAATTAGATATTGTGAAAATTATCATATTATTGTTGGCAGTGAGTCTGAGTGTTGCGGTGTTTTTCCTGGTTGCATTTCTTTGGAGTTTGAAATCCGGGCAATTTGATGATGAATATGGCCCTCCTCGCAGAATTTTATTTGATAATGAAGAAAACAAACAAAACATAAATTAATCTTATGGAGTTGGAGAAGTATTATTACGATAACAAGACGGTGCGAAATTTTGCCTATGCCACGGTCATTTGGGGGATAGTGGGCTTTTTGGTAGGCGTGATCATTGCATTCCAGTTGGCATTCCCATCCTGGAATCTGGGATTTTCATTTACCACTTTCGGCAGGTTAAGACCTATTCATACCAATGCCGTCATTTTCGCTTTTGTGGGCAATGGTATATTTACCGGAGTCTACTACTCTCTGCAGCGACTTTTAAAGGCTCGAATGTGGAGTGACAAGTTGAGCACAATCCATTTTTGGGGCTGGCAATCCATCATAGTTTTGGCTGCGGTTACCTTGGCCATTGGTCTTACCCAAGGCAAGGAATATGCCGAATTGATCTGGCCCATTGATATCCTGATTACATTGATCTGGGTGGTTTTTGGTGTCAATATGTTTGGTACCATCCTGACCAGAAGGGAAAGGCATATGTATGTAGCCATTTGGTTTTTCATTGGAACGTGGATAACAGTGGCCATGCTTCATATTGTGAATTCCTTTGCGATTCCAACATCCTTTTTTCATTCATACAGCTGGTTTGCAGGAGTGCAGGATGCTCTGGTTCAGTGGTGGTATGGTCATAATGCGGTGGCATTCTTTTTGACCACACCATATCTGGGCATCATGTACTATTTTGTGCCCAAGGCCGCAAACAGGCCTGTGTACTCCTATAAATGGAGTATTATTCACTTTTGGGCCCTGATCTTTATTTACATATGGGCGGGCCCGCACCACCTTCTGTATACAGCCTTGCCGGATTGGGCTCAGTCTCTGGGAACTGTTTTTAGTGTTATGCTAATACTTCCCAGCTGGGGTGGTATGCTGAATGGATTATTTACTTTAAGGGGTGCGTGGGACAAGGTTAAGGAAGATCCTGTTCTCAAGATGTTTGTTGTAGCCCTTACCTGCTATGGAATGAGCACTTTTGAAGGCCCCATGCTGTCTTTAAAAAATGTCAATGCCATATCCCACTATACCGACTGGACCGTGGCTCACGTACACATTGGTGCTTTGGGTTGGAACGGTTTTCTGACATTTGGAATGCTGTACTGGCTGGTTCCAAGACTGTACGGTACAAAGTTGTATTCGGTAAAAATGGCAAACACCCATTTTCTCATTGGGGTGGTATCCATTTTGCTTTATGCTATTCCTATGTACTGGAGTGCTTTCTCACAGGTTTTTATGTGGAAGCAGTTTACCGAGGCCGGCCAATTGAAATATCAATTTTTGGAAACAG
>CAYXKO010000459.1:0-2414 GCA_964465435.1 uncultured Saprospiraceae bacterium
ACTTTTGCCCTGGCTACGGGAACCCTGTATGGCCGTTTTTCCAAACCCCTCTCCCAACTGAAATACAGCCAACACATGATCATTGCCCCTTTCCGGCAAATCACCGGTCTTCAGTTTATGGTAGCCAATCAGCTTAACTCCAACCTGATGGATGTGGAGGCCCGCGTGAACATGAGCTGGCTCGACAAGGATGCCTACGGGCATGCAGTCAGAAAATTTCAGCAGGCCGAACTCGAGATCGACAAGATATCCATGTTTCCCACCAGCTGGGTGATCAACCATCCCATTGATTCCAACAGCATTCTTTACGGAAAAAGCGAAAGTGAAATCAGGCACATGGACCTGGAGGTCTTTGTCTTGCTCAAGGCTTTTGACGATGCATTCTCCCAGACCATTTACAGCAGGCACTCCTTTATGTCAGACCAACTGATCGTTGGCGCCAAATTCAGAAGACCTTTTTACTATAACGAACAGGGAAAAATGGTCATGGACCTGGGCAAGGTCGGCGAAATTGACCGGATGGAACTGACCCAATAGGCTTTTCTTGCCCGGAATCCGGACAAGAATTTTCAATGCCGCTATTGGATGATCCGGGTCCCGCTCAGACCTGAAAATAAGAGGCCTTCAAATTCTGATATTTTTTGCCCATCCGATGCTGTCGCTGTTAGTCACAGCCTGCAAAAAATATTACAGGTGACTTTTGGATCAGGACCTGAGCCATGGACCATTATCAACCAAAGTATTGACTCCAGTCATTGCAATCCCCGAAAAGAAGAAATTCCTTTGCTTTATGAAAAGTCTGCTAAAAATATCCTTTTTAGGTCTGTTTCTCATGTCGAAGTCCTGGGGACAGACAACCCTTGATGCAGCCGGTTCTTTTGTCAGGAGTGCGGGATACTCGGCATCCTATGCGGTGGGAGAAATTTACAGTGCCACCCAGAAAAACCCTGCGCGGCTCTTGTATTCCACAGGCGGCGTCATCCAGCCGGATCCCGTTTTGATCTCGGGTGTTCAGAACAAAACTTTCGTGAGTTTGAACCTCTTTCCCAATCCGGTTTCTGATGTGTTGTTTATTCAGGGAGCTGAGGGCTTATCCCTCAAATACCTGATAATCCAGCCGGATGGAAATCAGGTACAGTCGGGCGTGCTCACAGAGGGACAAATAGACTGCCGGGGACTTACACCCGGTATCTATCTCCTGAAACTGATCGACCGGCATTCTGCTCAAAGCGCATACCTGCTGACAAAATTCTGAACCGGTATGCTACCGAAACCACATCATCCACCTTGCTAAAATCAATAAAACATGAATCCATTAAGTTTTATTTCCAAAATAACAAGCCTTGCATTCCTGGGATGCATTTTCGTTTCAATCCTGGACCCGATGGACTGTCAGGCGCAGGTGCCTTCCGGCATGAACTTTCAAACCATCATACGGGACCAGACGGGAAAACCGGTGGCCAACCGAAACGTAAATTTAAAATTCTCCATTCTGCAGGGCGGGGTAAACGGACAAACCGTGTATGCCGAGGAACACCGGACCCTGGCCAATGAATTCGGGCTGGTCAATGTGCTGATCGGATATGGTTTTCCGCTCCAGGGCAAGTTTGACCAGATCAAATGGGAGGATGGCAGCATGTTTCTGAAAACGGAGATCGATCCCAACGGAGGTTTCAACTACGAGCTAAGCTCTGTCACTCCGTTTCTGAGCGTACCCTATGCTCTTTATGCGGACAAGACCCATCTGGAGGCAGGACCCGGCATTCAGATACAAGGCAATCGCATCAGCAACACCGGAGACCCCGATCCCTCCGACGATCTGAAATCAGGCAGTGCGGCAGGCGGCGACCTGAGTGGCACACTACCAGCTCCCAAGGTGGCAGGACTACAGGGCAGGCCGGTACAGGATGTTTCTCCTGCCATGGGTCAGGCACTGATCTGGAATGGAAGCCAGTGGGTTCCCACTGTGGTGGACTCTGATCCCAATGATGATCTGAAGTCAGGAACTTCCGCAGGAGGCGACCTGAGCGGCACACTACCCGCTCCCAAAGTGGCTGGTTTGCAGGGCAGGCCGGTACAGGATGTTTCCCCTGCCATGGGACAGGCCCTGATCTGGAATGGAAGCCAGTGGGTTCCCGCTGTGGTGGACTCTGATCCGGGCAACGACCTGCTGATCAACAGTGCGGCCGCAGGAGACCTTTCCGGCACCTACCCCAACCCCAGGGTCAGCAAGTTAAACGGCATCCCGCGTGCGGCCACGCAACCCGACTCCGGGGATGTCTTAACCTACGCACAGGGAGAATGGAAACATCTGCCTGCTGCCTCCTCTCCCTCCGGCGGTGTCTGGAAAAAATCCGGAGCGGAAGTGGTCCTCGACAATCCGGCCGGCATCAGCAGTGTCAATACCCAAACTG
>CAYXKO010000460.1:0-2409 GCA_964465435.1 uncultured Saprospiraceae bacterium
ATCCCTTTCATTTGCTTGCAGGGGGGAGCGGCTTATGCATCCCTGGGCACGGAAAAATCCACCGGCACCAAACTCGTTTCACTGGACAGCGCCTTCCAAAGACCGGGGATCTACGAGGTGGAGATGGGCACAGCCCTGCAGTCCGTGGTCGATCAGATGGGCCTGGGTTTTAGACGCCCGGTCAAGGCCATACACATCGGAGGGCCATTGGGAGGCTTGGTCCCGCTTGTCAAAATCCCGGATCTGACCCTCGATTTCGAATCCTTTGCAAGCCAGGGATTCATGCTGGGACATGCTTCCGTGGTGAGCGTGCCTGAGGAGTTTCCCATCATTTATTACCTGGAGCATTTGTTTGAGTTTACCGCCCATGAAAGTTGCGGAAAGTGCTTCCCCTGCCGGCTGGGATCCACCCGGGGCAAGGAACTCATCCACAAGGCCCGCACCGATCACAATTTTAAGATCGACCGAAAACTGATGGATGACCTGCTGGATACCATGAAGCGGGGATCCCTTTGTGCACTGGGAGGTGGCATTCCCCTGCCGGTCATGAACGCACTTCGCTATTTTGAAGACGAGCTGGAACCCTATTTCAAAAAGCCACACTGATCCAGTCCCATTTTTACCCCGGGGCCGGCCGGACTACAGACCTGGTGTCCGGTACGGGTACAGTGAGTAAATTCCATTAACGCCTCGTTAAGCATCGGGCCCTCGGGAAAATCTTAACTTTGCCTGTAAATAGCTCATACAGATGATGATCAGGATTACTTTCCCGGATGGACGCGTACAGGAATATCCCCAGGGTGTGACCCCCATGGAGGTAGCCAAATCCATCAGCGAGGGTCTCGCCCGCAATGTACTTTCCGCCAAGGTCAATGGCGAAGTGATCGATGCGATGCGCCCCATCACCATGGATTCCACGTTGCAGCTTCTGACCTGGAATGACAAGGAAGGAAAATCCACCTATTGGCATTCCTCCGCCCACCTCATGGCGGAAGCACTGGAGGCTCTGTATCCGGGGACAAGGTTTGGAATAGGACCTGCAATCGAACATGGCTTTTACTACGATATCGATCCGGGAGATCATACCCTGACGGCACAGGACCTGATCAAGATCGAGACCAAGATGATCGAGCTGGCCAAAAAGAATTCCGAATACCGCAGACAGGAAATTTCGAAGGAAGATGCCATCCGCTATTTTACCGAAAAGAATGATCCTTACAAGATCGAACTCCTTCAGGACCTCAGGGATGGAGACATCACTTTTTATACCCAGGGAGAATTTACAGATCTCTGCAAAGGCCCTCACATTCCGAATACGGGCCACATCAAAGCCGTCAAGCTGCTCAACATAGCCGGTGCTTACTGGCGCGGCGATGAAACGCGTCCCCAGCTGACCCGAATTTACGGCATCACATTTCCCAAACAAAAAGAACTGGAGGAATACCTGCACCTGCTGGAAGAGGCAAAAAAGCGGGACCACCGCAAACTGGGCCAGGAGCTGGAGCTGTTTATGTTCTCCGAAAAAGTAGGCTCAGGGCTTCCGATCTGGCTGCCAAAAGGTACGGCCCTCAGACAAAGGCTGGAAGACTTCCTCAAGGCGGAACAAATCAAAAGGGGCTACACGCCCGTGATCACCCCGCACATCGGACACAAGGCCCTGTACGAGACCAGTGGCCACTGGGAAAAATACGGCGAGGACTCCTTTCAGCCCATCCGCACACCCAGAGAAGGGGAGGAATTCATGCTCAAACCCATGAACTGCCCCCATCACTGCGAGATCTTCGGTCACAAACCCAGGTCCTACCGCGACCTGCCCCTCCGAATTGCTGAATTTGGCACCGTGTACCGCTACGAACAAAGCGGCGAACTGCACGGTCTGACCCGGGTGCGTTGCTTTACCCAGGATGACGCCCACATATTTTGTACTCCGGACCAGGTCAAGGATGAGTTTCTGAACGTTCTGGACCTCACCATGATGGTGATCCGCAAACTGGGATTTGAGACCTTCACCGCACAGATCAGTCTCAGAGACCCCGAGAACAAGACCAAATACCTGGGTTCTGACGAAAACTGGGCGAAGGCAGAACAGGCCATCATCGATGCCACTCTGGAAGTAGGACTTCCGACCACAACAGTATTGGGTGAGGCTGCCTTTTATGGACCCAAGCTGGATTTTATGGTCAAGGATGCCCTGGGCAGAAGTTGGCAGCTCGGTACCATCCAGGTGGATTACAATCTGCCGGAACGCTTTCAGCTGGAATACATCGGAGCGGACAACAGCAAACACAGACCGGTCATGATCCACAGGGCTCCCTTTGGGTCGATGGAGCGGTTTATAGGAGTGCTCACCGAACATTGCGCCGGTAAATTCCCGCTTTGGCTGACTCCGGACCAATTTGCGATCCTGAC
>CAYXKO010000461.1:0-2406 GCA_964465435.1 uncultured Saprospiraceae bacterium
CTGGATTTCAACCTTCCCGATATGAAGGGGGACTACCTGCTCGAACTTAAGAGGAGCAGCGTACCCGTGATCATGGTGACCTCCGAGGCCGACTTCGCAGCCAGGTCTTACGAATACGACGAGGTCTATGATTTTCTGGTAAAACCCATTTCCTTTGACCGGTTCCAGAAAGCGGTCAACCGGGTACTCGCGGCTGCCCAAAGCCAGACCATGACCCAGGTTCCGGCCAAACCCGCTGAATCATCCGAATTCATTTTTATCAAGGACGGCACCAAAAAGGTAAAGGTGGTTTTTGAAGACCTCCTGTTCCTGAAGTCGGAAGGCAACTACATATCCTTTGTGACCCGCGACAAGACCACGCTCAGCCTTATGACCTCCCGGGAAATTGAGGACAAGCTGCCTCCCTATTTCATCCGCGTGCACAGGTCCTACATCGTCAACATGAAAAAAGTGGATTCCATCTCTTCGGAAGAGCTGACGATTGGCAAGTACGAGATCCCCGTCAGTCAGAAGCACCGCAAGGAGGTCGCTGATTACATTGGCGAAACGGAATCCTGATTCAAGGGACTATTCCTTCACTATTTTACGGGTTAGGGACTTTCCGTTTTGACTGAGCCTGAGCAGATACAGACCGGAAGGCAATCCATCCAGTTCCCAACTGCAATTCAAATCATCGGCTCCTGAGGCAAAAGTCTTTTGGCCAACGCGGATACCCTGGTCGTTCAGCAGTTCCAGGATCACCGGTCCGCTCTGGTCGCCCTGAAGGTGGATCAGGACCCGGTCAGAAGCGGGATTAGGCGCAATGCTGAGCAGTCTGGGAGTCCATTCGTCCCGGGTGGCCACTCCTTCCTGAATGACAAAATCGTATTGGAATCCGGCACCGAAATCCGGATTGAAATTCCTGAGGGTCGCATAATTGGTGTTGACCTTGCGCGACAACCGGGCAAAGCCCGAGCCGAGGGTTGAGTAAAACCAGAAATACAGGCCGTCGTGAGACTGGTCATCCACGTAGATCGAATAGCATCCAGGCGGCAGGTTTAATTCTTCGCGGTAAATGGTGTTGCCCGCCATGCCGCTGCGCTGAATGACCACTTCGCCTTTGGAGTTGACGATGCGGTACCTGCTGTCTGCCCCGACTCCGTTGGTCTTGAATTCAAAATGAAGGTTCGTGCCATAGCTGTCCACCATCCTGTACGGGCTGGATTGGCGGTTGTTTTCGGGATTTTCATCCGTCTGGCCATTGGGCATGGAGACCGAGACCTCAAATTCTCCGGTCGGATCGGTCCCCAGATAGTTTTCTTCGGGTACCGGCAAAGTCACCTGTGTTCTGGCTGACGGATTGAGGCTGCCCGTCCAGTTGAACGTCCAGCTCTTTCCTCCTTTTCTGCCGTATTGGATCACGCAACTTTTGAGGATCTCGGATCCGGAATTCCGGATCACCACCATGGGATTGCTGCAGGAAGGATTTAGCCTTTCGAATTCCACCCGGCCTGCGGATGGACGCATGATCTCCTCCAGGGCCACTTCGTTTTTAAAACGATAGGGGCCATAACTGACCACCTGAGCGGATACCAGGTAATTGGCCTGAGAAAGGGCGGGCAATTCCACGCCATAATCCAGGTTCACCCTGCCTCCGGCTGACACCTGAGGCGTGATCACAAAGCGATGGAGGTCGGTGGCTGCTCCGGGACACCAGCCGGCCCGGTCAATCAGCCAGGTTCCTCCCTGGGGATAAATCGGATTGGAAGCACATTCCTTCCAGACGTCAAATTGTTGTTTGCGGATGCCGTTTCCAGTGGCCGTGATAAAATGTTTCTTAGGCGTGAACTCGCCGTTTTGCTCGTGCCCGGTCACAGACAAACGCAGTTCGTAATGGGCGGCCTGAGCCGGCAAGGTCATATCGCGGGGTTCAAATTTGGTGTTGCCGGTGATCTCTGAAAAATACCCCCGGTCAAAGGGCCAGATGTTGGAGATGTCAAGCACTTCCCGTTCCGGGGTGCCTTTGATGAATGCAAAACGGATGTCGATCTCTTCCTGCCATTCGCCTCCCATTTCCATGCTGAGCAATTTCTTCCCGCGAAGAACCGGAGTAAAATCGGTGACGTCGAAAACAAAGGTCTTTCCATCCTTGCCGAGGTCCAGGCCGTTGCCATAAGGGGTGACCAGGGACAACAATTCAAATTTGGCGGGACGGCGATTGAAATATTTTAAGCGATTGATCTGCAGGGACCCCTCTGGTTCGACGTAGATCACGTCTGCACCTTCGCCGGTTTCAAAATAGACGGTTTCGTCGCCGGACTTAAACAGCCAGTAGGTGGACTACAAGATCAGCATGTTGTTTTCCACCCGGTATTCGCGCACCGGGAAGGTTCCTCGCTGTATCGAGTCCCTGGCTGTCCGGTCATA
>CAYXKO010000462.1:0-2400 GCA_964465435.1 uncultured Saprospiraceae bacterium
CTATCTCGTACAGCCGGTCATTGTCAAAATGGTTCCGGTGAAAGGACATATCCTGATATATCCGGATCCTGGCAGTTGTGTCTGTCAGCTCCAATATCTTAAACTCAATGTTTGCATACCTTCTCTGAAGATGCACTTTTGATTCCAGCAATTCATAAACTGCCGGATCGAGGATCTTTTTTAATTCTTCAATTTTCATAGAATATAAATTTTAAAAGAGGGGCCCGGAGGCCCCGTCTTTGGTTTGTTACCTTACCTTTCCTGTTTCCAGGTTGAAGATACAGATCTGGCCGTGCTTTACTTTTAGATCGATGGCCTTGTCAATGTCGTGCTCGATGATTACTGTGTCGAAGTAGTACCGACCGTCGTAACCTTTCCAGCCTCCGACCACCTTTGTGGTCCTCATGCTGTGCTCGATCACTTTTTTAAGTCCCTTTGTCCCGAAGGATCTCTGGGTCTCTTTGTGCCCGATTGCCCAACCTCTTTCGAGGTGCTGAAGGTCAGGAATCGTGACCGTGAATCCTTTTGGATTCAACCTCGCGATCTTTTGGATCGCTTTTACTAAATCTGTCATAGAACGTTTGGCTTTTGTTTGACCGGAGCGACCCGGGTTTTGATTAACAATGAGTCAAAGATAATCGTTTGTTTGTTATTGGCAAACTTTTGAGCGATTTTTTTTGAATTATTTTTTCAGTTTTAAACCAAAAAGGCCCCATCTCTGGAGCCCCTTGGCAAACTCAAACTTAAAAGCGAACAAATTAACCTATAAGTGAAATCAGATAGGACGAGGAGAACACGGCTACCAGACTCCCGATGGTGGCTCCGACGGAGTAAATGATCCGGTCTTTTGTGGAGCCAAACGCCACGCGCTTGACATTGAATGTCCAGACGATGGAGACTGAAAAGGCAGCCAGGAGAACCCCCAGGTAGGCTTCATTGGCAATGAAATAGGTGTTCAATGAGACAAAGAAAACCTGGATAAAGCCTGTGATAAACAAGGACCATTTTGAATACATGGGATTAATTTTCCTGAGCGACTGAGACCGCGTTGATGGCTCCATAAAGAAAGTCACGGGTCTTTTCTCTGCCTCCCAATCCTTCCACCTGGTAGTGCCTTAGTGACAATGTCAGCTTCACCACGCTATTGGGATCAGGTACACATTTGCGCCGGACGTATCTTTTTGGCTTGTTCTTGGTCTTGCTCATGAGTTAATGATGATCTTCTTGAAGTCACTGTTCAGGTAGATATTCTCAACCTCACATTTGCCATTTACCACCTTGATATTCATATACCCCTTTCTGGCCTTACCGCCAAACGGCATATAAGACGGGTACTGCGAGGACGCAGCGCCGGATATGTGGACAGTCATAATGGTTTTCCCCAGGATGTCAACATCTGAGAACATGCCGGCATAGTGCAGGTGTCCACAGATGCAGTTACTCTTGAGCCTATTGAGAAGCCTTTTGGCTGCTGTGTCCAGTTGTCCTCCCTTCAGATGTTGGTGGCCATGGAAGACAAAATAATCAGCCAGCTGGATCAGCTGAGTCTCCGGGATCCACTTAATCCGATGCTCAAGCAGGTGAAGCCTTTCTTCCAGGCTGTAATACGGATCAGAGGCCAGGTTCTTGACTTTTGCCCACAGGTAGCGTTTGTACCAGGAGTCATGGTTCCCTTCAGCATATAGGATCAATGCATTCGGGAAAGCATCGCGCACTTGCTCAAGGAAGTATTCGGTCATATCGAACCACTTCTCAACCTTGCCCCTGTATGATGGGTCAAAGGCATGTTTCCCAAAGGTGGGATTGTCAAGAAGATCGCCATTCAGGATTATTGTGTCCACCGAGTTTTTGGCAAAATCGGCCATCGCTATATCAATGGTCCTCTGGCAGTGCTTTGGAAAGTGGATATCTGACAGGTACCCGATCTTGGTGTTTCCTATGGGGATTTGGTATAGATCCAGCTCCGTTCCGTAAGCTTCGGGAAGGCTTATGATGGGATTGGGAGTTTCAAAAATAGGCTTACCTGATCCCTTCCGATACTTATTACTCATTTTCCCCCTTGCCATTCTTCGATACTTAACCGCGTTTCTTGCATCATCGACTGAGGGAAATATCATAGGGTGTTCATGGCTTAACTTTCGCGCTATTGACCAAGTAGAAGCATCCGGGAATTCAAGCAGGTATTTAACCGTTATTTCTTCGATAAGCTTGTTTGGAGATCCTTTTCTTCTGCTCATAGGGTTTTTGCTTTTGTCTTTAAATCAGGCCCACACTTTTGAGCCAGGTCTTTACATCGAAGCTTGGACAGTCCTTCCACTTGGGTGTGCCTCGCTGCAACACATCCCGGTGCCCAAGGATCTCCGCTTTGGGAAACTGGATTCGGAGCGTTGAAATCAGGTT
>CAYXKO010000463.1:0-2393 GCA_964465435.1 uncultured Saprospiraceae bacterium
AGGGATTATTGGCATATTGACCCTCACCTACCCCAATGGGTTCGAAGAAGGAAACTTCCAGGGCTGCTCCGGAGGGTTTGGTGACATTTGCCAGGGCCTCTGACACATTGCCATTAAAGTTAAGAATGTCCGGGTCGGCTGCAGGCATTTGAAGAACGCCTTCGTGCAGGGTTTGGTCCCAAAACGCCTGAAAGTCTGATCCTGCAGGCGCATAGCTTGATTTCCAGGCTGACTTCAGATATTCGTAATAAGGTTGTTCTGATTTCATATCAACCGATGAAGACCCACACCATATTAAGAATGACAGGGGACTTTGTCTGGTATCGAAAATGGGATTGATGGTTGGCTGAATCAGAGATATTTGCCCGTTTTTAGGCTCCACATCACCCCATGATTCCAGGAAATGATGGTCCGGAGCACTATAATTACATACTAATGTGGATTCATCCAGTAAAGGATTGGTGCTCACTCTCAAAGGTACTTTGGAAAGAGCATCGGCAAGTTCCTGCCCAAAAGGCAGATCGTAGCAAGGATTTGCATTCCAAAGTATGACTGCATCCACATTTCCGGCATTGATATCCTTGATGCACTCGGTAATTTGACGCTCATCGCCCTTTCTTTGATTGGAGGACCGGGCAAAACCCAGGGTTGATCCAATGTTTCCAAGCATGGAGTTGATCGCCAAAATAAGGGTCTGCTCTGCGATATTGTTCGAAGCTGAGACAACCAAAGATTTTCCACGATTTGCCCAAAGGGATTCGGCTGCTGCTTTGAGCGCCTTCTGTGCTTTTTCACTTAGGGAGGATGCATCGCCTCCGGATGCGGCACCTGCCTTGTTAGCAATCAGATTATACAGGTAGGAAATAGCCACTCCCTGTTCAGATGGTTTCACCAGGATCCTGTTATCGGCATTAGATCCTGTTAGGGACATATGCGATTCCACCTGATAATGGCGGGACATTCCGGGTTGACTGAAATTGATCGATCTGCGCTTGGCATATTGAGCAGCGTATTCAATCGGCGATATCCATGTGCCCAGAAAATCTGCATTAAAACTGACAATTGTCTCAGCCTTGTCAAACCTGTAATCGGGTATCACCCTCTTGCCGAAACCATCCTGAACTGCCTGTAGAAGGGCGGCACTTGAAACGGGATCATAGCTGATAAATTTTGACCCCGGATATTTATTCAAAAACTCCTGAACCGCTCTTTGGGCGGTGGGACTCATTTGAGTTTTGCTGATTATTCTGATGCGAGGCGCGGCCTGGAATTTATCGGTTAGTTCCTTATCCAATTCACTCCAGGTGATAGATTCGGCTTTGCCTTCTGAAATTCTGGAAGGTCCCTTCAGCCTGTTGACGTCATAAAGAGACAAAACAGCGGCCTGGACCCGGGCAGATGTTCCTCCCATCGTAACTGGAGAAGAAGGATTTCCTTCCAATTTTATCGGGCGTCCTTCGCGGGTTTTAACCAAAACGGAACAGTAATCTCCTCCATTTACAAACGATGAGGCATAGTAATTGGCTATTCCGGGCACAATTTCATCCGGGGCAACAAGATATGGAATTGCCCTTTTGACGGGAATTTCACAAGAGGCCATGGTGGCCGCAGTGATACCAAATCCCAATACTTTCAGAAAATCCCTTCTGTTTGAACTTAATTCAACTGATTTATCGTCTTCCAAAAGAGACTCTATAGCCACCGGATTAACTTCAGACTCTTGAGCCTCAATAAACTTGGCATCTGCTGTCAAGTCTTCCAAGCCAATCCATCCGTTCATATTCTTGTTCATCATTTCCATCATTTTATAGATCAATAGTGACACTTTTGACATTCTAAACCGCCTATGTCAGAAACCTTTACGGAGTTTCTTTTTCCATCTTTTAACTCGTCGTGATAGGTCTTATAAGACTCATAGTATGAATTATCCTGGAATTTGACATCCGTTTGTCTGTGGCAATTGATGCACCATCCCATTGAAAGCGGTGAATATTGCCTAACAACATCCATCTCTTCAATTTTACCATGACATTTCTGACATTCTACCTTGCCAATAGTTACGTGCTGGGAATGGTTGAAATAAACATGATCCGGAAGGTTGTGGATACGAATCCATTCTATGGCTCCGGATACCTTGGGTTTGGTTTCATGTGTCAGGGAACTGACGATGTTATCCCATTCTTTTTTGATTATATCCTTGGCATCAGCGCTGATATTGCTCACGTTATTGGCTTTCTTATAGCCTTCTTCCAGCCATTTGCTGAAAATCTTCTCTATTTCTTCATTGGAAAGTTGATCGTAATTTTCGATATACTTATCTGTAAGGGGATCAAACCCAATGGAGGCATAAATCTTGGTCAATTCCGCAGTACCGTACTTGCTGCCAACCTTGA
>CAYXKO010000464.1:0-2386 GCA_964465435.1 uncultured Saprospiraceae bacterium
AATTATCCCCATGTACATTGCACGTGGATTGGGCGGTACAGTTTTCCTGGCTGGTGCGTGCCTCATGGTTTATAATTTATACAAAACTGTTCAGGCTGGTAAATTTATCGATGAGGAAGAGGCTCAGGGTATGAGTCTTGCCAAGCAGGAAAAATCCAATATGCCTGGTTTCTGGCATGCTGTCCTCGAGCGCAAGCCCGTGATGATGTTGGTTCTCAGTTTGATCGTGGTCGCAATAGGCGGCTTGGTTGAATTGGTACCCACGTTTTTAGTTAAATCCAATATTCCCACTATTTCCTCAGTCAAGCCTTATACTCCGCTTGAGTTACAGGGCAGGGATATCTATATCCGGGAAGGCTGTTATACTTGTCACAGTCAGATGATAAGGCCTTTTAGAGACGAGGTTGCCCGATACGGAGACTTCTCCAAAGGTGGCGAATTTGTTTATGATCACCCATTCCAATGGGGTAGTAAGCGGACAGGACCAGACCTGGCCAGAATTGGCGGCAAATATTCCGATAGCTGGCATTATGTGCATATGCTCGATCCACAGACAGTGGCACCCGGATCTATTATGCCCTCCTATCCATGGTTATTTGACAATGATCTGGATATAAACTCAACACCGGCAAAGATCAGGGCCATGCAAACACTTGGTGTGCCTTATCCCGAAGGCTACGATCAAAAAGCAATTGAAGATGTGCAGAAACAGGCAGCAAACGTTGTCAAGAGTTTGGCTGCCGATAAGATTGAGGTGTCTCCGGACAAGGAAATCATCGCTTTGATAGCCTATTTGCAAAGGATGGGAAGGGATGCAAGGTTGAGTAATAAGTGATAATGTTGAAATTATGAAATTTAAAAATTATTTGACTGCAATTGATCATGTTAGTATTTATCCTATGATCTCTTTGGTTTTATTTGTCGCTTTTTTTTCAGGTGTATTAATCTATACTGTTAAAATGACAAAATCACAGTCAGAGGAACATGGCAGGTTGCCTTTAAACTAAAAAATCAGACAGAAATGAAAAATAAATCTATAGCATCTTTAATCCTTATTTTCCTTACAATAGCCGGGCCAATCGGAGCTCAGCCAACTGCTCCGGTTCCGGGATCGGACGGTTTTGATACCCTGCGGACCATTTTATTGCTGATCAGTATAGTGCTTTTAATTATAATAGTTGTTCTGGGAAGTACGCTTTCAGCTTCATACAGGAATTACATGAATAACACATTTCGCAAAGGGGGAGGTGCATTGAGTCTGACCGGAATCGCCTTTACTTTTCTTTTTTCATTTCCGAATGAGGCAAAGGCTCAGTCTGTAATGGATATGAAGGTCTGGGCCAACCTGCCCTTTGACATCTGGATATACCTGGGAGTTATATTTCTGCAATTGATTGTCATCGTTTTTATCAGCAACAAAATCAGAGGTTTTATTCAGACTGAGTCTGTGGCTGAAGAAGTTGAAAGTGAATCATGGATTGTAAAATGGTTCAGCAAGCTAAATAATTTCAGGCCCATTGAGGAAGAGGCGAAGTTTGATGTCGGGCACGATTATGATGGAATCAGGGAGCTGGACAACAATACCCCGGCCTGGTGGTCCTACACGTTTATTTTTTGTATCTTGTTTGCAGGTGTTTATATGTACCGCTACCACGTATCCCATTCAGCACCCTTGCCATTGGAAGAACTCAGGATAGCCCAGGAAGAGGCGGCAATCAGAAAGGCCGAATATTTAAAAAACGCGGCGGAGTCTGTGGATGAAACCAATGTGACCATGTCAGATGCTGCGGGTCTTTCAATTGGCGCTGAGCTGTATGCGAAGAACTGCGTTGTTTGCCATGGCGACAAGGGACAGGGAAGCATAGGCCCTAATCTGACAGATGATTACTGGATTCATAAAGGTGCCTTGAAAGACATCTTCTATAGTGTGAAGTATGGTTGGCCTCAAAATGGCATGAAGGCATGGAGTGAAGATTTTTCCCCTTCTCAGATTGCCCATGTGTCCAGTTATGTGAAAACACTTTTGGGGACCAATCCGCCTAACCAGAAAGACAAACAGGGAGAGTTCTTTAAAGAAGAGGAGGCCCCATCCACTGTGAAAGAAGAGCCGGCTGTGTCTGACACAGCAGTGACAAAATAAGAGCTTGAAAACCGGATGAAAAAAGACCAGGATCATGTAGATTTTAAGGAACTGCATTCGACCGTAGATCAGAAAGGGAAAAGAAGATGGATTTATGCCCTTAAGCCTGAAGGAAAATGGTATAATTACAGGACTTACCTAAGCTATATATATCTTTTACTTTTCTTTGCCATTCCCTTTCTGAAGATCAATGGGAATCCCATTTTTCTTTTTAATATTCCCAAGGGTGAATTTGTTTTCTTTACC
>CAYXKO010000465.1:0-2384 GCA_964465435.1 uncultured Saprospiraceae bacterium
CTCCTTCCGGTGCGTTTCCGTACCGGGAGCTGAGATATGACCCTGCGATTTGGTGGAGAGAAGATTTCGGTCCGGATGCATATTCGTACAGGCGCCAGTAGCGGATGAGATCATAGCAGGTCTCTGCCACAAAACTTCTGTCCCTGGCTCCCCACTTTGGCTGACTGCGGAAAACGCCCTGCAGGGCCTTGTCCGCATAGGCTCCTTGGATCATGATGCGATCCAGTACCTCGATCACGGCATCCAGTAAAATCTTGTGGTATTTCATAGTTTATACAAGGTCAAATGAGTAAATGCAATAATGGTCATAAACCTGTCCGGGATCGAGACGTGTGCTTGGAAAATGTGCATGATTGGGGCTGTCCGGAAAATGCTGGGGTTCCAGACAAACGAAGGAATGTGCCTGGTAGGTTTGTCCGTCCTTACCCGGCTCTGTTTTGCTTCCCCAGTTGCAGGTGTACAATTGCAGGCCGGGCTGGCTTGTTTCGATGCTCAGCCTTCTCCCGCTGTCCGGGTCTGTCAAAACAGCTGCAGGATTCTTGCCCCGAAGCACGAAATTATGGTCATAGCCGGGCCAGCTTTCTCCGGCTGTCGAAGTAGGCCGTATCAGTCGCGAGGTCCTGAAATCCAGAGGACCTCCGGCAACCGGCAATAATCTCCCCGTTGGGATCAGGTCTTTGCCGACTTCGGTATAGTGATCGGCATCGATCTGCAAGGTGTGCCTGCAGATGTCGGTGGAAAATCCCAGATTGAAATAGGAATGGGCGGCTAGATTGACCACCGTAGGCCTGTCAGTCTCTGCTGTGTATTGTATCCGGAGCCTTCCCCGGCCTTCGATGCGATAAGTCACAGCTACAGAAAGCCTGCCCGGAAATCCCATATCTCCATCGGGGCTCACCAGGGTCAGAACCAGCTCCAGGTTTGAATGCGACCGGGTATCCCAGACCTTGTTGTGAAATCCGTCACTGCCTCCATGCAGGGTGTGGCCCTGATGATTTCTCTCTGTGCTGAACCACTGTCCGTCCAGTTCAAACCGGCCCTGTGCAATCCGGTTGGCAAATCTTCCGCAAATGGCACCAAAATGTGGGGATCCCTTCAGGTAATCGTCGATGTGGTCGTATCCCGAACAAACATCCGCCAGCCTGCCATGGCGGTCCGGGGTCATGATGCCAATGATCTTGGCTCCGAAATTGCTGATGAGCACCTGAAATTCAGAATCCCCCAGGACGTATGCCCGGATCCTTTTTTCTCCAAGATCTTTTTGATAGTTTTGTACCCTGTTCCTAAAGTCAATCACGAACACAAAGGTATAGGATGAAATCCACGAATCCCTGGATCGCTTTGCAGTATTTGTTTGCATACACGGTTCCCTTGTCGGCATTCATTTCCCTTGCACTCGGCGGGGCATGGGTCTGGATCACCCTGGTCTATGTCTTTGCCTTGATTCCAATGGTGGAAAGGGTCATTCCTCTCAGACCGGTCGAGCATGATTTTGATTCCAAAAAATGGTTATTCGATCTGATTTTGATCCCTGCTGTTTTGGTCCTTCCCGGCTTGCACTACCTGGGTTTGAACTGGATTCAGCAGGAAGAACAAATTTGGTGGGAATGGATGGGAGCGGCCCTGGCCGTAGGGATCTGCAACGGAGTGATCGGCATCAACGTGGCGCACGAGCTGGGTCACAGAAAGTCGGCCTTTTATCGCTTCCTGGCGCACCTGCTTCTTTTGTGCACCACCTATCTGCACTTTTACATCGAGCACAATTACGGCCATCACAAACGGGTGGCCACCCCCGAAGATCCCGCAAGCTCCAGAAAAAATGAAACCGTGTACCGGTTCTGGTGGAGAAGCATATCCGGAGGATATCTCAGTGCCTGGCAGCTGTCGGGACAATGGGTCAAAAGCGGTCTGATGCCTTTGAATGTGATGTGGATTTATCATGGGTTTTCATTGGCATTGATGGCGAGCCTCTTTTATTTTCTTGGAGGAGAGGCCGTATTGTTTTTTGCAGCCTGCTCCATCATAGGCATCCTCATGCTGGAGTCGGTCAACTATATCGAACACTATGGCTTAAACCGCAAAAAGGTCAGCGCCAATATGTACGAGCGCGTCCGGCCTTCTGATTCCTGGGATTCAGATCATCTGCTCGGAAGACTGGCTCTCTTTGAGCTAAGTCGCCATGCCGATCACCATACCCACACGCACAAACCATACTGCGATCTCAATATTCAGGCTGAATCGCCCAAAATGCCGGTTGGCTATCCTGAGAGCATTTTGCGTTCGCTCATTCCGGTTGTTTGGTTCAGGGATCGAAATCCGCTGGTGGATGAGCACAACCGAAATTTAAACAGGGATGACGAATAAGCTGAATGCTCTTTTGGAAG
>CAYXKO010000466.1:0-2372 GCA_964465435.1 uncultured Saprospiraceae bacterium
CCCTGTAAAAACGGTCAAAGATATGCTTGATGTGGGCCTCCGGAATACCGATGCCATTGTCTGAGACCTCTATCAGCACCTTCTCCTCCAGGTCATAGAAACCTACTTTGGTCCAGCCGCCTTCTATCCCGTACTTAATGGAATTCTGGATCAGGTTGTTGAGCACGATCCGGATCATTTCCCTTTCTCCCTGGACCCTGAACGCATCGTCGGCGCCTGATTTCATGCTCAGCTGGATGGATTTGCCTGCGGCCATTTCCTCAAAATCGATCAGCACATCCTGCACCAGTTTCCTGAGGTCGAATGGCATGAATTCAGGCTGGCTTTTGCGGGATTCCAGACGGGATACGGTTTCGAGGTCTTCCACAATGTTCTGGAGCCGGTCCGCATTGGATATGGCCCTGCTCAGAAAGCGATGTCGGACCTCGGGGTCATCGATCCCACCCTGTTCGAGAGATTGCAGATACCCCTGCAGGTTGAATATCGGCGTCTTAAGCTCATGGGAAACGTTGCCCACATATTCGCGGCGGTAATCTTCGAGGGCTGAAAAATCGACCAGGTCGTTTCCCTTCATCGAAAGCCATTTGCGCACATCTTTTTCCACCACATCGATCACCGGCTTACCCATGCTCAGGCCTTCCGGGTTTTCCCCGTCCAGTCTGTGGATCAACCGGTAGATGGCCTTCAGCCTGCGGTAGATAACCCGGATCAGGACCAGTCTGAGCACTGCATAGGAGATGAGGCCGGATAAGACAGACCAGTGCAGGATCGCCCGGTAATGCCCCGGCACAAACCCGGACCAGATCAGAAAACTGCCCAGGGTCAAAAAAAGAAAAAAGGAAATGAGAGCCCCTATGAGGCTGAGAGTAGAAAAACTTTGGCTGCCCAGACTTTTAAAATTCCAATTTATAGCCAATGCCTTTGATGGTTTTTATGTAACGGTCATCCAGGCGCTCGCGGATCTTGCGGATGTGGACGTCGATGGTGCGTTCGCCCACGACCACGTCGTTGCCCCATACCTTGCTGAGAATCTCTTCGCGCTTGAATACTTTGCCCGGCTTCTCGGCCAAAAGATACAACAATTGAAACTCCTTTCTGGGAAAATCGATCGGTTTGCCCTCCACGAATACCTGAAAAGCCACAGGGTCAATCCTCAGATCGCCCAGCTGAATGATGGCATCCTTGTCTTCTTTGATCTCCATCGAACGCCTCAGCAATGCCTGTATGCGACTCAGCAGGACATTTGGGCGGATGGGCTTGGCGATAAAGTCGTCCGCTCCGGAATCCAGCACGTTGATCTGGGTCTGATCGTCAGACTTTGCAGTCAAAAAAGCGATCTTGGATCTCAGGCCCGGAAAGGCGGACTTGACCTGCTTCAAAAATGCCAGGCCATCCATTTCGGGCATCATGTAGTCGACCAGCATCAGGTCGGGATCAAAGGATTGCAATACTTCCAGACCAATCCTGCCATTGGTGGCAGTTCTCACTTCATAACCCGCGCTTTTCAGCTGATAGGCTATGAATTCGAGGGTGTCCGATTCATCATCAACCACCAGGATCTTTAAACCTTTATTCATTGGTACTGCAAAATTAATTCAATCAGTGCCGCAGGCTAAACCCAGCTCCGTTACCAAATCATTAATTATCTCCATCCGGTTTGTCGCCCTGTCCTTTTTCCTTGGCTTCCAGGATCCGAACAACCTTGTCTTCGATCTCCTTCATATCCCGTGCGTGGGCCTTGAAGTAAACAGAGGATTGTTCAAAGAGGGTATCGTTGGTGCCATGCCTGGACAGGATCTCCAATCGGCCTGCCTGCAGCACACTGTCCCGGATGTGGAGGCTCAAAGGCTCCACGGCGGCTTCCAGGTAGTAGAGATCAGCCAGGATCCCGGCCATCTGATCGGTATTGAGTACAGGCTTGTCCGGCAACGCCCGGCAGGAAAGTTGAAAAAGCAGAATAACCGGCAGGAGTCTGTTCATGATTTCAGAGCGACTTTGGGTGTAAAATGCGGATCAGCCTGAGATTGTTCCAGTCGAGTTCTTCCCAGTAGTTGACATCGGCCTCGTAGGCGAGCACGGCGCAGGTGGGAATGGAATCCCTGAAACCCGGGATGGATTTGTAGGCAAAGTACTCGATGATGGGGTTGTGCCCAAATACTGCCACGGATTGCGCTTCCGGTGCTGCCGACTGCATTTGCTCCAGGTAATCATCCTCGTTGCCCAGATAGAGATCGGTCTCGATCCGGATTTCCGGAACAGCCCCTGAGATCCGGTCCTTGAATATGCGGGCCGTGCTCAATGCGCGCAGGGCCGGGCTGCTGACCATTTCAATGACGCCCGGATCCATGCCGGCCAGCACATCCGCCATGAGG